>CAZPXI010000067.1:1712-9588 GCA_964590715.1 uncultured Desulfobulbus sp. | reverse complement strand
CTGCAAACATTAAAAGAAAAGATGCAGGCGCTTCAGTCCGGTGATTTTACCGTTGAAGCGGAAAATCCAAAAATCGTCAAATGCTGGGAGCGGCTGAACTGCGGCAGAAAAGACTGCCCGGCCTACGGCAAGCTGAGATGCTGGTCCATTGCCGGGACCTCCTGCCATGGTGAAGTCCTGGGACAATTTGCCCATGAACTCGGCGACTGCAGAAAATGCACGGTCTATCAAGAATCTCGCCAGGATGACATCGGAGAGCTGATTGAAGTCTTCAACCAGATGGCAAAGGACATCCGGTATAACGTTGACGAGCGCATTCGATCCGGCCGGGAGACGGCCAAAGAAGAGCGCTTCTCCGAATTAAAGGACATGGCCGCCGGGGTGGCCCATGAAACACGAAATCCACTCCACTCCATCGGCATGGCGACTTCTTTTTTAAAGAAGAAGTACAAAGATGAACTGATGACCGAATTCCTGACCATCATCGAGGATGAGGTCGGAAAATTAAACAACCTGACCTCCATCTTCCTGGATTTCTCTCATCCGACTCCGATCAATATTGAGCTCTGCGATATCAACAATCTGGTCCAGTCGGCCATTGATAATTACGCCCAGCAGGCAGAGGGCCGGCAGCTGTCGATTCATTTCCAAAAGGACAAAAACATGCCGGAGTTTTTCTCCGACAGTGCCAGGATAATGGAGTGTGTTTCCAACCTGCTCGAAAATGCGATGGAGGCTTCGGTCGCCGGAGACGACATCATTGTGAGCACAAAAAACAGTAACACCATGGCCGCAGTTTCCGTCCAGGATAACGGCCCCGGCATTCCCGCTGCTGAACGGGATAAAATTTTCAAGCCCTTCTACACTACAAAAACCCATGGTCCGGGCCTCGGCCTTGCGGTTGTCGAACGATCGGTAAAAGAATTGCAGGGCCGGGTTGAAATCGACAGTGTGCCCGGCACGGGGGCGATCTTTACATTCCTGTTGCCCATGGAGGCGGAAAAGCCGACGTAGACCGTAAAACGGTTCCCCGCGGAGCGTGGGGACTAAATACAGGTGGGATAGATAAAGCTGAAACAAAAAAAGGCACAGGAAATCCTGTGCCTTTTTTGATACCTTTGAGGTGTGCCCTTCGATCCCACGCACTGCGCAGGAACGCCGAACTTAGTCTTATGCTATGCTTCGGTGGATTCAGGCTCCTTTGCCTCATCCTTCTTGTCCCCGTGTTCTTCGGGGCGAAGCTCGGCAATAATACGATCCATATCCTCCAGCATGATGGTTTCACGCTCCAACAGGTCTTTGGCTATGCCCTCAAGAATATCCCGGTTGTCAGTGAGCAACTGGGTCACCCGGTCGTTGGCTTCAAGAATGATTTTTTTAACGGCATCATCGATCTTGCGAGCCGTGTCCTCACTATAGTCGCGGTGCTGGGATATTTCACGGCCAAGAAAGATCTGCTCTTCTTTTTTCCCATAGGAAAGCGGGCCGAGCTCATCACTCATACCCCATTCACAGACCATCTTGCGGGCAAGCTCGCTGGCTCGTTCAATGTCGTTCCCGGCACCGGTAGTGATTTCATCAAAAATAATTTTTTCCGCTACCCGGCCGCCGAAGAGTATAGAGATCGAATTGAGCAGGAACTTTTTAGCATGGGTGTGTTTCTCATCAATGGGCAGCTGCATGGTCAACCCGAGCGCACGGCCGCGGGGAATGATGGTGACCTTATGAATAGGATCGGTCCCCGGCAGCAGATGGGCGACCAAGGCATGACCGGCCTCGTGGTAAGCGGTAATCTCCTTTTCATCATCATTGATGATCATGGACCTGCGTTCGGCCCCCATCATGATCTTATCCTTAGCCCGCTCCAGCTGGTCGGCATCAATTTCCTCTTTGCCCTTGCGGGCGGCCATGAGTGCTGCCTCATTGACCAGGTTCTCCAGGTCAGCTCCTGAAAAGCCGGGAGTTCCCCGGGCAATAACCGCCATATCCACTTCAGCGGCCATCTTGGTTTTCTTGCCGTAAATCTCAAGAATCATCTGACGTCCCTTGATATCGGGGACGGGAACGATGACCTGTCGATCAAAACGACCCGGCCGCAGCAGGGCGGGATCAAGGACATCGGGCCGGTTGGTAGCGGCAATGATAATAACCCCGTCATTGGCCTCAAAGCCGTCCATCTCAACCAACAGCTGATTCAAAGTCTGTTCGCGTTCATCATGCCCGCCGCCGAGTCCGGCTCCGCGGTGACGACCAACAGCATCGATCTCATCGATAAAAATAATACAGGGCGCATTCTTTTTGCCCTGGTTGAACAGGTCACGCACCCGCGAGGCACCGACACCGACAAACATCTCGACAAAATCGGAACCACTGATGGTAAAAAACGGAACCTGGGCCTCACCGGCAATGGCCTTGGCGAGCAGTGTTTTACCGGTACCAGGCGCACCGGCCAGCAGAACGCCCTTGGGAATTCGACCGCCGAGTTTGGTAAATTTCTGCGGATCACGGAGAAAATCGACAATCTCCTCCAGCTCCTCCTTGGCCTCGTCAATCCCGGCCACATCCTTAAAAGTGACCTTGACCTCACCTTCACCCTGCAGCTTGGCCCGGGTCTTACCAAAGGAAAGCGCTCCGCCCTTGCCACCGCCCATCTGCATCTGACGCATAAAAAAGATCCAGACCCCGATCAAGAGCAACATGGGGAACCAGGAAATCAAGATGGACAGGTACCATGGCGTTTCTTCGGGTGCCTTGACCGCGATGTCCACCCCGGACTGCCGCAACATGGGGATAAGTTCCGTGTCATTGGGTGTAATGGTCACAAACGGCCGCCCATCCGCTCCGGAACCAGTGATTTTTTCTCCCTGGATTTTAACCTTGTTAATGGCTCCGTTTTCGACACTGGACCAGAACTCACTATACGTCATTGAGTTGCTCTGTCCCTGCGGCTTGTTAAACAGGTTAAAGAGAAGGATCATGGTCAGGCCAATCACCAGCCACATACTCAGATTTTTATAAAAAGTATTCAAAAAGAACTCCGAATTTATTTTTATTCAAGGGTACTTACCGGTACCCGTCCGCTCAGCTGAACCTCACCCACACGGGAAGTCTTCTGCCGGATTTTTGCTTCAGCCCGCTGCAATTACTTGCAAAGTTTGATCTATACCTACCGACGATCCTGAAAAAAATACCAGGGCCGGTCGGTAATGGTTAAGGGTTTAGACATTGTAATGCTCTTTTTCAATCAGTCAATAGCCTTTGCAAATTCCTGCACCGTCTTGACGGCAATCTCCTGTTCAGCCAGAGTCGCAACTGCCTGGGTCATGAATGAAGCTCCGGTAATAGTAGTGGTGTAAGGAATATGATAATCCAGCGCCGCCCGACGGATAAAATAGGAATCTTCAGTGGTCCGACTGCCGGACGAGGTATTAATGATCCATTGTATTTCGCCGTTCTGAACCTTGTCCAGTACATGCGGCCTGCCCTGGGAAATCTTATTGACCTTTTCGCAGACAATGCCGGCCTCTGCAAACTTCTCTGCAGTACCACGGGTTGCCATCAGGGTATATCCCAACTCGCTGAGCTTCCCGGCCACCGATATTGCCGCAGCCTTGTCGGCATGGCGGACGGAAATAAAAACCGTTCCGCTCATGGGCAGATGCTGGCCTGCAGCCTGCTGTGACTTTGCCATCGCCAGCCCCAGAGAATCGTCGATCCCCATGACTTCGCCGGTGGACTTCATCTCAGGCCCGAGCAGGGTATCCACATTCTCAAAACGATCAAAGGGGAAAACCGCCTCTTTAACCGCCCAATGATTAACCGAAATCTCTTTGGTGAACCCGAGTTCCTCAAGGCTGACGCCCATCATGACCTTGGTCGCAATCTTGGCCAGGGCCACTCCGGTGGCTTTGGAAACAAAGGGTACGGTTCGGGAAGCCCGCGGATTTACTTCAAGGATATACAGATCTTCGCCTTTGACCGCATACTGCACATTCATCAGGCCGATCACGCCAAGTTCCTGAGCCATGGCCCTGGTCGCCCGACTGATTTCCCGGGTCATGGCGGGGGTCAGGGTATGGGGCGGCAGGACACAGGCCGAGTCGCCGGAATGAATACCGGCCTCTTCAATATGTTCCATTATGCCGCCGATAACCGTCATGGTGCCGTCGGAAACAGCGTCCACATCAACCTCAATGGCATCCTTTAAAAACCGGTCAAGCAGAACCGGGTGTTCACTGCCCGCCATGCCGGGGATGGCCATGAAATCCTTGATACCCTGCTCGTTGTAGACAATCCGCATATCCCGGCCGCCCAACACATAGGAGGGCCGCATGACCACCGGATAGCCGATGCTCTCGGCAGCGGCAAGGGCCTCTTCCAGGGTGTGAGCGGTATCATTTTCCGGCTGACGCAGGCCAAGCTTCTGGAGAAACTGCTGGAACCGTTTTCGATCCTCGGCCCGGTCGATGGCATCGGGCGGAGTGCCGATAATGGTGACCCCGGCCTGATCCAGAGGAACCGCAAGATTCAGCGGGGTCTGACCACCAAACTGGACAATCACTCCATCCGGCTTCTCCCGTTCGATAATATTTAAGACATCTTCCCTGGTCAGGGGCTCGAAATAGAGCTTATCGGAAGTATCGTAGTCTGTAGACACCGTCTCCGGGTTTGAGTTGACCATGATGGACTCAACCCCGATCTCCGCCAGGGCAAAGGAGGCATGCACACAGCAATAGTCAAACTCGATGCCCTGACCGATCCGATTGGGACCGCCGCCGAGAATCATGATCTTTTTGCGGTCGCTGATCCGGGCCTCATCTTCCTGCTCATAGGTAGAGTAATAGTACGGGGTATAGGATTCAAATTCAGCCGCACAGGTATCCACCAGCTTGTAGGCCGGAATCAGATCTTTTTCCTTGCGCAGGCGCCGAATATCATCCTCCGAGGTTCCGGTCAAAAAGGCCAGCTGGGCATCGGAAAAACCGTACTGCTTGACCTGGTAAAGAAAATCCCGATCAAGACCGACAAATCCCCGCTGCTTGATCTCCAAGCCCATATCGAGGATCTGCTTGAAATTATGCAGAAACCAGGGATCGATAAAGCTGAGCTCATAAATCCGTTCAATGGTCATCCCGCGGCGCAGGGCCTCAAAAAGATAGCTGACCCGCTTGGAATTAGGTTTAGTCAGGCCAAGCTCCAGATCATCCTGGTGCAGCCCGCTCATATCATCCTTGCCGTCGAAACCGAAACCGGCCCGGCCGATCTCAAGCGAACGTACGCCCTTTTGAAAGGCCTCTTTAAAGGTTCGGCCGATGGCCATGGTCTCGCCCACCGACTTCATGGCCGTGGTCAGGAAATCATCGGCCTCGGGGAATTTTTCAAAGGTCCAGCGCGGAATCTTGATCACGCAGTAATCAATGGTCGGTTCAAAGGCGGCATAGGTTTCCCGGGTGATATCATTCTTGAGTTCATCCAGGGTATAACCGACAGCCAGTTTGGCAGCAATCTTGGCAATAGGAAAGCCGGTGGCCTTGGAGGCCAGAGCCGAAGAACGCGACACCCGTGGGTTCATCTCGATGATCATCATCTCCCCGTCTTCGGGGTTGACGGCAAACTGGACATTGGAACCACCGGTTTCCACTCCGATCTCCCGGATGATGGCAACGGCGGCGTCACGCATGACCTGATATTCACGGTCACTCAAGGTCTGTTGCGGAGCAACGGTAATGGAATCACCGGTATGGACGCCCATGGCATCGATATTTTCAATCGAACAGATAATAACCACGTTATCGTTTTTGTCCCGCATGACCTCAAGCTCGTACTCTTTCCAGCCCAGCAGCGAGCGTTCAATCATGACCTCGGTGGTCATGGACAGGTCAAGACCGGCTGTCGCCATCTCCCGCAACTCTTTACGATTATAGGCCACACCACCGCCGGTTCCGCCAAGTGTAAAACTGGGCCGGACAATAACGGGAAAACCAATCTCATCGCCTGCCGTCATGGCTTCTTCAAGGGTATGCACGATGAAGGATTCGGGCACTTTCAAGCCGATCTTGTGCATGGCATCCCGGAACTCTTCCCTGCCCTCGGCCTTCTGGATAACCTTGATATCAGCGGCCAGCATCTCGACATTGAATTTTTCCAGCACCCCCATCTCCGCCACCTTGATGGCAGTGTTCAACCCGGTCTGACCACCAAGGGTGGGCAACAGGGCATCGGGACGCTCGCGCTCAATCACCTTGGCCACGCATTCCGGAGTAAGGGGCTCGATATAGGTTCGATCGGCCAGGCCGGGATCGGTCATGATAGTAGCCGGGTTGGAATTAATCAGCACCACCTCAAAGCCTTCTTCCTTGAGGGCCTTGACGGCCTGGGCACCGGAATAATCAAATTCGCAGGCCTGGCTTATGATGATCGGCCCGGAGCCGATGATGAGAATCTTTTTAATATCTGTTCGTTTAGGCATTTTTATTTTTTGGTTCCGAGTTTCGGGTTCCGGGTTTCGAGTTGTAGTCGCCGGTTCGGGCTTCAGCTCTGCTGTGCCATCAGGTCGGTAAAACGGTCAAAGAGATACTCGGCATCATGGGGACCGGGTGCATGTTCCGGATGGTACTGGACCGAGAAGGCCGGATATTTTGTATGGCGCATGCCTTCAAGGCTGCCGTCATTCAAATTGATATGGGTCACTTCGACCTCAGCAGGCAGGCTGTCCGGATCAACACAAAAACCGTGATTCTGGGAAGAAATCTCTATCTTTCCGGTAGTCAGATCCTTGACCGGCTGATTGCCGCCCCGGTGCCCGAACTTCAGTTTATAGGTAGAGCCGCCGTAGGCAAGACCGAGCATCTGGTGGCCAAGGCAGATACCGAAAATCGGTTTCTTGCCCAGAAGTTCACGGATATTTTCAATTACCCCTTCAACCCCGGCCGGATCACCGGGACCGTTGGAGAGGAAGATGCCGTCCGGCTGCAGGGCCAGCACTTCGGCAGCGCTGGTGGTCGCCGGTACCACGACAACGCTGCAGCCCCGGGCAGTCAGCAGGCGGAGCTGATTGTATTTTATCCCGAAATCAAAGGCCACCACCTTGTATTTTTTTTCATCGGCAGCCGGAAACGCTGTCCCGGGGACAAGCTGTTCATCCTGCCAGCCATACGGGGCCTGACAGCTCACCCGGGCAACCATGTCGCGGCCGACCAGGCCGGGCCACTCTTTGGCCCTTTTAATCAGCGATTCGGGATCATGATCCTCGGTGGAGATAATCGCCTTCATGGCGCCGCTGTTGCGGATTATACGGGTCAACATCCGGGTATCAACACCCTCAATGCCCAGGATCCCGTATTTCTGTAAGAAATCGGCCAGCGGGGCAGTAGAACGATAGTTGCTGGGCATATCCTGATATTCACGCATCAAAAAAGCCCTGGGATGTACTCCGGCGGATTCCATGTCTTCCTCATTGACACCGTAATTGCCGATAAGAGGATAGGTCATGGTCACCAGCTGCCCTGTATACGAAGGGTCGGTCAGCACCTCCTGGTATCCGCTCATACTGGTATTGAATACAATCTCGCCCACGGCTTCACCGCCATCGGTAAAACAGCGGCCGGTCAGTACCGTGCCGTCTTCAAGCCCGATCATTGCTTTCATATATATTCAACTCTGCTGTTTTTTTTATCTAAGGCGGGCTTTGCCCGCAATCCCGGTACTTTTGTAAAAGCAAAATCCGTATGGTGGGCACTGCCCACCTTTTTTGAATCTGGTCACATTTTCTGGTGGGCGATGCCCACCCTACCTTGTGGAAAATCTCACAAGAATCGCCTCATTTTCTCGAAGTCTTCGCTATCCGAAGTCTTCGCTATCCGAAGTCTTCGCTATC
>CAZPXI010000067.1:0-1612 GCA_964590715.1 uncultured Desulfobulbus sp. | reverse complement strand
CGAAGTCTTCGCTATCCGAAGTCTTCGCTATCCGAAGTCTTCGCTATCTGTTTTCTATGACAGAAGCTGAGGGATAAGGCATTAAAAAAAACACTTCTCAACATCCGGCGGATTGCCGGTTAAAGCAGTCCGCGCACCATTTCCGCCTGCTGCGCGACTGCTTTGCATTGCAGTGCACTTAAATCCTTTGCCGCCATGCAGGCCTGATCATACTGTTCTCTGCTGCCCAGATGCGTACTCAGCACATCGGCAAGCTCCCCGGCATCGGCCACCTGAAACCCGGCCCCGGTGGGGACAACAAGCTCAACTGCATCACGAAAATCTTCCATGTGGGGTCCGAAATAGACCGGCAGTCCCCAGCGCACGATCTCCATGATGTTATGCCCGCCCTGCCCCACCAGACTGCCGCCGCAAAAGTTGAAATCACCGGCGGCATACAGGTCGGCAAGCTCACCCATGGTGTCGACCAAAATGATGTCTGCTGAGCATTTACCATCTACACAATCACTGAGCAGGGTTGTCTCCAGCGGGAAATGCGCAAAAAAAGATTTCAGGGCCGGTATCCGCTCCAGGTGACGGGGGGCGATTATCCAGACCAGTCGTTTTCCGCACTGTCTGTGTAACCGCTCATACACCGGAATCAGCAGTTCTTCTTCACCGGTCCTGGTCGAGCCGCAGATAAATACGGTGGCCTCTTCAAGCCCCAGCCTTTGCCGGTACCGATCAAGCATCTGTCTACGGTCAACAGCTGCATGGGTATATTTGCTGTTGCCGCTCACCCGGATACATTCTTCAGCCACACCCAGGGCCGAAAAACGATCGCGGTCCTGCTGCCCGATCACGGCAACGGCGGAAAAACCGGCCAGCAGCTGCTGCATTAACCCTTTAATCCGTTGATAGCGGCCAAAAGAGCGCTCGGACATCCGGCCGTTGACCAGGGACATTTTCACCCCGGCCCGGTGTATTTCCATCAACAATGCGGGCCAGAGTTCCGTTTCCACACAGATAAACAGATCGGGTCGAATACGGTGCAACGCCCGACGAACCACAAAAGGCACGTCAAAGGGGGCCAGCAGGCAGGTCGCGCGTTCGGAGAGTTTTTGCTCTGCAACCCGGTGTCCCTGCTCGGTTGTCACCGTTAAAAAAAAATGCTGCTCACCCTGCCCTTCCAACTCGCCAATGAGATTGACTGCCGCCTGCACTTCACCGACAGAGGCGGCATGGAGCCAGATTCTCTTTCCCGCACCAGGGTACGTCCGGGCAGAATTTTGATACCGGCCCATGCGTTCAGCCAGGCCATAGGCAAACCGTGGCCCAAGCACATGAACCAGCGGCGCAAAAGGGCGAAAAAGGACAAAAATTACTGTGCCAACAATCGCGTAGAACCGATACAGCACCTTGTATTTTACCCTCTTCTTCTCCTGAAAAATGACCGCTTCTGGAATCCCCACGGAATCAGCCGGCAATAGCGCGCATAAATTGGTTATTTAAACAAAATTGTCCAGCAGAGTCAATAACGTTCGAAGCAAAATCAGGGGAAAGCTGTTATAGTTTTTCTTGACAACCCGGCTGACGCCTTGTAAGCAACCGAGATTATCTGTAAACATCTTAA
>CAZPXI010000066.1:0-11084 GCA_964590715.1 uncultured Desulfobulbus sp. | reverse complement strand
GACCGGCGGTGAATTCAGCGGCAACATGGAGGGCGATGATGGACATGGAGCCGGGTGAAAGCCAGGACAGAAAACTCAGGTGCTGGGCCATGAACTGTTCGAGCTGATCGAAAACGCCTATCTGGTTGAAGATATAAAACAGGATGTAGATCGGGACGGTAAATCGGATAATCTTCCGGATTCGTCGTTTAAACCGTATCCAGGTTCGTTTCCAGGCGCTGGGGAGACTGTTGTCCTGGTGAATCTCTTTTTGATTGTCCAGCGCAACTTCCGCCCCTGTCAGGAGAAAGCGGCTGATCAGGCTGATGCCCAGGGTGCGGAGCAGGGCCGCTCCGAAGGTCAGGCCGATGTAGGTGAAGGCGGCGCCCTTGATGAGGGGGGCTATTATAAAAAAAGTCGTCGGCAGATGGAGGAAGTAGGTGGGGAGACTGTTAAACAGGTTGGCGAGGATGAGTTCTTTTTTACTGATTTCTTTTTTTTCAAACCCCTCGGACAGCATGGTATTGGCAGCGACTCCGGAAAAAAAGGCCATGGAAAACGAGGCACCGGTGAGCGGAGACATGTGGGCGAATTTTGTCAGAGGGCGGGCAACAACGGCAATCTTTCTGGTCCAGTTAAGTGCTTCTATAAAATTGGCAAAGAGCAGGCCGATAGAGATATAGATGAGTAGTCGGACAAGCGGCCAGCCAAGCTGGTGCCATATCTGGATAAATGTATCTGCTGTTGCCATGGAAAAAGATAGAAGAAAGGGTGAACTCCTCTCCCGGATTCTCTGAAGAAACCGGAGTGTACCGGAGAGGAGTGGCGGGACGGTATCGGATTACAGATTTTTTTTCGGTTCTCTGCTGGAGCGGAACTTGCCGTTATTCCATGGTGTTTGAGCCACTCATGTAGGGGACGTCCCGTTCGATAAATCTGGCCATATCATCCAGGCCCCGGTCCCGGGCACCGGCATCCCAGTTGCTCTGGGCCTGTCGGGCCGTGGTCTTTGAGCGGGCGAAGAAACGCTGCCGTTCCTTGAAGGTTTTGTTCCAGCTCTTGTACTGGTCTTTGGCCAACTTTTTAAAGAGCCCTTCTTCTTTCATTTTCTTGATCTCGGCATTTATTTTCGGCATCAGGCCGAGATAGGGTGATTTTTTTGAAATCGTCATGTGAAAATACTGGACTGTTGCCGGGGTATCGAGAAATTCAATTTTGTCTTCAGCGTTGAGGAGCTTTGAGTAAATAATTGCCGGATAGAGATCCATGACAAGATAATCGACGGTGCCGTGATTGAGCATTTCAAAAGCACGCTGATAGGGGACATAGGTTACATCAAGTTCCTTATGGATATAGTTGTCGAATTCCTCACCGAAGCTTTCACCGGTATTGGCTGCTCCTTTTTTGCCAACAAGCCCGTTCCAGGCGGAGCAGGCGAAGCATTCCCCTTTTCTGACCACGATGACAACCGGACTCTTCAGGTACGGCAGGGAATATTCCATGTACTGCCGTCGTTCTTTATTGTCATAGGCGGAAACAAGCATGTCAATGGTGCCGTTTTTTACACGTTCCTGTACCTGTTTCCAGGTGGCGCCGGGTTGAAGAATAAAGGGGACCTGCAGTTTTTCAAGAATGCGGGTTGCCGCCTCAGGTCCGACACCAACCAGCTTGCCTGTCTTCTCCCAGACGATGGGCGGTGCCTTTGGATTGCCGCTGACAATCATTGGGGCAGCGGCAACGGCAGGTTTGAAGCTGAGCAGTACCGCTACGAGAAGAGTGGCCAAGGTAAAGAGTTGTCGCATGATGGGTCTCCGTTTCTGATCGAAGTGGATGGTGTGTGTCGGCAGTGAGCAGTGAGCATCGGAATGGAGAGGAAATAAAGTCTGTTCCAGGGCGTCCTCTTCTTGCAGGTCGGTTCGGTCCAACCTGCCGCAATGTTGGCTAACTCCTGAATCCTAATCGCTAATCGCTCAAATTAGATCTTGATATACCAGAGGGCCGGTTAAAAATCAATTGTCGAAGAGGAGAGCATTGAATGGGCATACATATTTGCCGGATCAGGCTGCTCAAGAATAAAATCAAACTGCTGCCTCACCCGTTGGGTCAAGATCGCAAGGGGAGAAGATATCGAATTGTCGAAAAGAACTTTTTTAACCGCAACGCTGCCTATCTGCTGGAGGCTGCTGAAAAAAGAGGATGGGAGGTCGATGTAGACTCCTGCTGGATTATTTAACCCGGCAAGCTCGGAAGCCTTGTCAACGGCATCTTCCAGTGAACCTATGCCGTCCACAAGACCTAATTTTATGGCTGTTCTACCATCCCATACCCGCCCCTCTGCGATTTCTTCAACCCGGGCGAGCGGGAGTTTTCGTCCGTTGGCAACGATGCCGATGAACTGTTGATAGCCATGTTCTACTCCCATCTGCAGTGATTTTGACAGTGCGGGGGGAAGCTCTCTGGCCGTGGAAATTCCGCCGGCCAGCGAGGTTGTCCCTACGCCGTCGCTGGAAACGCCTGCCCAGGCAAGGGATTGTTCAAAGGTTGGTACCGCCCCGAAGATACCGATGGATCCGGTCAGAGTCACGGGAGAGGCGAGAATGGTATCGGCATCTGCGGAAAGCCAGTAGGCTCCGGATGCGGCTAGCGTACCCATGGATATGACCACCGGTTTCCCTGCCTCCCGGGTAAACAGGAGCTCCTGACGAATGCGTTCAGAGGCAAAGGCGCTGCCGCCACCGCTGTCGATCCGCAGAACAATGGCCTTGATATTTTTGTTGTTTCGGGCCTTTCGTATCTGCAGGATGAGTGTATCAGCCCCGATTTGGCCGACTGACCCCTGGCCATTGACGATATTGCCTTGGGCAACAATAATTCCGACGGCAGGACTGTTTGCGGAGCGATCCGAATAGGAGGGGGTAAGGGTATCCAGGTAGTCGTAGAATGAAATATTTTTGAATCCGGAGCCGTTATCATCTCTGCCGACAAGACTGCTCAGGTAGTCATTGAGTTGCCGGTGGGTTTTGAGCCCGTCGATGAGACCGACGTTCAGCGCCATGGTGGCCATGTCGCCATGTGCTTTTTCGAGAAAAAGGTCCAGGTTGTTGATGAAGTTATTGATCAGTTCAACTGTAAGGCCCCGTTGTTTTCCTATGTCCCTGCAGTAGGTCGTCCAGAGCTGGTTCAGCCATTGCCGGTTTGCCTCTTTGGCTGCCGGCGACATGTTGTCGCGTAGAAAAGGCTCCAGGGCTGACTTGAATGTGCCGACTCGGAATACGTGAAGGTTTACATTGAGTTTGTTGAGCAGCTCTTTGAAGTATAATCGAAATACTCCAAACCCGTGAAGCTCAACGCTGCCCATGGGATTAAGGTAGATTTCATCGGCAAAGGCCGCCATGTAGTATTGGGACTGGTTGAATCCATCGTCGCCGGCAATCACCATTTTGCCGCTGTTTTTAAAACGTTCAATGGCCTGGCCGATGTCACGCAACTGGTTGAGACCGACGTCCTTCAGTTCTGAGGGAGCAAGGACAAGCAGTTTAATCCGGTCATCGTCGGCTGCTGTATTGATGGCATCAAGGATGTCCTGCAGCAGAGTTTCTTCATGGACCGGGGCCCCGGTTATTTTGTTGAGTATCCTGGCCATGGGGTCAATGGGCGAACGTTGTTCGACAATATCACCTTCCGGTGCAAGAACAAGGGCGGCACCATCGGGGACTGTTGTCTTTGGATGAAAAAAGAACAGGCCGGCAATGAGAAGAACCGACAGCAGAAAAATAAGGTTTGTAGCGACTTTTGCTCCGGTAGTCAGGGCTTTCCAGCCCCACATGAAACAGACGGCTATAAAGGTCAATAATTTTTTCAAAGAACTCTCTCCGGAAACTCCGGGTGTGCAATCCTTCGGCCTGAGTAGTCTTCAGGACGCTGATGCAGAACCGGTTATGTTATAAATACAAGAATGCACGAAATTTGTGTAACTGCTCGGGACATATTTTATTCGAAAATAGCCCATAAAGGCTGTCTTTTCGGCCCATTTTCATCGTTCGTTGTGGCTGTGACCTGAAAAAAATGGTCCAGTCGGGCTGGTTTATCGAAAAGCCGTCCTCGGGTACGGCATAGGTACAAGAGAAGAGTATAGGAGATCTCAGGAAATTTCAAGTCTCAGGGTCTGGCCGAGGTCGTGAATGGAGTAAGGCTTTTTTATGAAATGGGTTATGCCGAGTTTTCTCGCTCTTTCAATTTCTGCGGAACTGGAGTAGCCGCTGGCAATGATGGCCTTTTGATCCGGCCTGTGTTGCAGGATCTGCTGGTATGTTTCACAGCCGTTAATACCGGGGTCCATAATCATATCAATCATGACCAGATCAACGGATTTTTCTTTGACGAATTTAACGGCCTCCTCGCCGCTGCAGACGGTATGGACGCAGTAGCCAAGCCGTGAAAGGAGCCGGCGGGCAATTTCGCGCTGGTTTTCCTGGTCATCCACGACCAGTATCCATTCTCCGCATCCCCGGCTGGATTCCATGGAGGGAACCGGAACGGCATCAGTCGTCTTTTTATGGCTTACGGGAAAGTACAGGGTAAAGGTGGTTCCGTGTTTATTGCTTTTCAGGTCAATGTATCCGTCATGATCGTGGGCGGTATTCCAGACAACGGCCAACCCTAACCCCGTGCCGCTGCGACCGAGAATTTTTTTGCTGTAAAAGGGGTCAAAGACACGGGGAAAGTCTTTTTCCGGAATTCCATGGCCGTTATCCCGAACTTGCAGGACGACATATTCGCCGGGTTCAATTTGTTCGTAGCCGTCAATGGGAGATTCCACAACACAGTTTCTGGTAATGACCAGGATTTTGCCGTTTTTTCCTATGGCTTCAGCAGCATTGTTGACCAGGTTCATGATCGACTTGGTGATATGGACGGCGGAGCAGGAGGTGTTGAGGAGCTGACTGTCCATGTCCGAAGTGATCTTCAGGCCCGGATACCGTGTGCAGAGCTCTTTGCATTCAACAGAGTTGCTGTACCCTGAAACAAGGGTGTTGATGTTATGTATTTCTTTTTTACAGGTCGCTCCCCGGGCAACGGTGAGAAGATCGCTGACAACGGCTGCGGCCCTCTTGCCGGCATCACTGATCATGCCTATCTCCTCGCGGTATTTAAAGTCCTTCGGCAGATCCATGAGGAGCAGTTCGGGGTAGGTAATGATGCCGGCCATGATATTGTTGAGATCATGGGCAACCGATCCGGCCATCAGGCCGAGGAATTCCATGCGCTTGGCGTCGGAAAGCTTCTGCTGCAGGGCAAGCTGTTTTTCCAGGGCCAGTTTAGAGGTCGTGACATCACGGATCGCTGCAACCTGGGCTCCCCGACCGGAAAAATTAATCCGTTTAACGCGTATTTCAACCGGGAATCGGCTTTGATCTTGCCGGATTCCGATGGCCTCAAAGGGGCCGATGGTGTCTGACCCGGACTGGAGATGAATGGTTCGTATCGAGTCCCGATCCAGCAGAACATCAAAGATCTGGCGACCGAGCAGTTCCTGCTCTTCATACCCGAACATTTTGCAGAGCTGGCTGTTGGCCTGCAGGAGGTTTCCGGCGTCGTAAATGATAATGCCCTCCCAGGTTGCCCGGGAAAGCTGGCGGAAACGTTTTTCGCTGTTGAGGAGTCGGCGTTCCAGCCGCTTATGCTCAATGCCCCGGGAAAGGGTGCGGAGCAGCTGGTCCGGAACAAACGGCTTGCGCAGGTAGTCGTAGATGCCGCTGCGCAGGGATTCTACGGCATTTTCAAGAGTTGCAAAGCCGGTCAGTATGATGACAACGGTATCGGGGTATTTTTTTTTGAGTATACCGGCAATTTTCAGCCCGCTTATATCGGGGAGGCCGATGTCGAGGAGAACCGCATTGTAATGATTGTTTTCAAGGTGAAAAAGAGCCTCCTGGCCGGAGTGGGAAACGGTTATGTCATACCCCTCCGTCGCAAGCAGCATGTTCAGACTGGCACAAAAGTTCGGTTCATCATCAATGAGAAGAACGGAATACCCCATGAATTATATGCCTTTTTGTAGCTAATAAAAACCGGAAACTCGGAAGAAAGTTTTTCCAGCTTGAATTATTTTACATGCTAAGGTGTCAAAACAATTGAACCGCAGGCCTTTCAGAATGTCAAAAGGAAAATGAATTTTTTTTCGGAAAAAAGGAAAGTCAGAGGGGCGCGACCGGTAGCTGGACGGTAAATGTCGTCCCGGCTGTAGAGGGAACGAGGGTAATTGAGCCACCGAGTTCTTGAACAATCCGTTTGACTATGGCTAGTCCAAGGCCGCCATGGGCCCCACTCTTGCTTGATATTCCCGCCTGAAACAGGGTGTCCTCCAGGCTCTCGTCTATACCGGGTCCGTCGTCTCTGACGGTAATGGTGACCTCTTTTTGTTCTTCGCTCTTTTCTTCCAGAGCTGTTGTCACGGTGATTGTCCCGGTGCCGTCCAGGGCGTCAATGGCATTGTTGAGCAGATTTGTTATGATTTGCCTGAGACAGTTACTGTCGGTTGTGAGGGTGGGGATGTCTGTGCCGGGGTGAAACTTCATGGTGATTTCACTCTCACTCAGGCTGCCGACGCTGTAAAAACGAATAATTTCTTCAAGGGTCTGATTCAGGTCGATCTTTTCGGCCTGGGTAACCTGTTTTTCAGCCGAGATATCGGAAAGCTGTTGCGTTATCAGCCCGATTCTTTCAAACTCTTTGTCCAGAACGGAGAGCTCTTCCCGGAGTTCTTCCCGATCTTTAAGTTTTAATTCAAGTATCTTAAGATAATTTCGCAGGATCGCCAGCGGGTTGTTTATTTCGTGGGCTATTTTTCTGGCCAGCAGGGCGGCGGCATCAAGACGTTCGGCAGTAATCCGTTCCGCCTGTTTTTTTTGCCACTGCTGCATGTAAAGACTGGTCGCTGCCTGGGCCGCCAGCAGCTGCAGCGGGGTGGAATGGCTGATCAGGTTGAGGTGGGCGCTTTCGGATACGCCGACAACAATGAGGCCGACCGGTTCCTGCTGATAATGCATGGGGGTCAGAATCATCCCCTCTGTTCCCAGCAGGGTTGTCAGCTGGGTGTCAAGCAGGGTGTTGTCCTGTTCCGGACGATGCATGAAGGAGTGCAGGATCTGGCGGAGTTCGATCGACCGGGCCGGCAGACTCTCCCGGTGCCGTTCGAGATCGAAACGAAGAAAGGCAACCTGGTGAGATAACGGGTTTTCGCTGGAACATGATCCGCTGAGTTCTTTTGTTTTCGGATCAAGAAGCAACAGAAAGCTTGTCTCCTCGTTAAAGAGGATTTTAAGGCTTTGCTCAAGTGCGCGGTTGACCTGATCCCTGTCCTGCGCCCTGAGAAGGCTTTCCATAACCCCGGTGAGTTGCGTGATGTCGCGAATCCGGCTGATTAATCCACTGCAGGTTTCCTTATGGATACTTTCACTTTCCGGTTCCGGTTCAAGGGCTGATTTACTGTTTTTGGGAATTCGGATACCAAGCTGATGGGCAACTTCCTGAATCTGTTCGTCCACGCCCTGCTGTAATTTATCAATCTGGCCCGGGGCAAGGCGGAAAAACTGATCGGCGACTTCGTTACACTCCTGTTCCGGGTTGTCACTGTGACTGATGAGATCGGCCAGAAAGATAATCCGGGTCAGGGGCAGTGCCTGCGCAACTTCATCGGTTGGATGATGGTGATATCTGATAGCGTCATGTATGAGGGAGGGCAGGCCCCACTGCTCGGCCAGCCAGGCCCCGGCATCACAATGGTTTATATGAAGTTTTTCCTGCTCAAGAAAAGCAAGTCGACCATTGTGGCAGCGGATGCCTTTGAGCAGCAGCGGTGCGTATTTTCCGGGAAAGGCCATCCAGAGCAGCAACTTGCCGAGATCATGAAGCAGACCGGCAAGGTAGGCTTCAGGAGGATTAGGATAAGAAACGGCTTCGGCAATTCGGCTGGCAATGATTGCGTTCTGGTAGGAGTGATACCAGAAACGGTCGATGTTGAGCAGCCCGTTTGTCTCAACCCGGCGGAAGACCTGTTGAACCGAGACTGAGATGGCAAGATTTTTAACAGCGTTGGCACCAAGGTACACAACAGCCTGATGGATATCGATGAAGTTGGATCGGGCGCCGATAAAAGCGGAGTTGCAGAGCTGGAGAACTTTAGCTGCCAGGGCGGCATCTTTTTCCACCAGTTTACTGATCGTCTGCAAATCGATTTCGGGTTGATGGCAGGCGTCAATCAGCTGGACCAGTATCTGTGGAATGACGGGCAGGTTGCCTGAAACCTTGAGTTGCTGGAGGGGTTGATACGGGTCTGTAGCCTTGTCCATGAACGTTGTGCCCTATAGGGTGAAGAGGATGCTTTTGGTCCCAATACCTTTTGGTTCCAATGCTATTCTGTAATATTAAACTATATCAAAGACGGGAGAGGAAATCCAGAAATCAGAACAAGAAAAAAGTATTCCGCCTTTTTGGAATGATGAGGTCGGAGATCCGCTGTCCTGTGATTTTTGTCCTCCTTTTTCCTTGACCGGTTCCACTCTCGACAGGTAAGAAGGTAGGAGCGCTCAGGGCGTTCTGCCTGATTTTAAAACGGAAATCGCAGGCATCATTATCTGTTGCTTCTGTGAGGGGCTTTGCAAAGCAATACTATTACATTTCAGAGATTATCTGATTCGACGTTAAATTCTGGTTTATATTTTTTATGTAACTCAGCGACTGTGGGTGGAAAATGGACGTAAATGGAACAGCATATCGTTCTATATGGCCGGCCGATGACGGTCGGCAGGTCGAAATAATTGATCAGACCAGGTTGCCGCATGAATTTTTGGTGATTACGCTTGCAACTCTTGAACAGGCCGCAACCGCTATTCGGGATATGCAGGTCAGGGGGGCACCGCTCATCGGCGCTACCGCAGCCTACGGTTTTTGTCTTGGTCTGCACCAGGGGACAACGGATGACGTACTTGAGGAGGTAGCCCGAATCCTTGTCGCCTGTCGGCCCACTGCCGTCAACCTGCGCTGGGCCGTGCAGCGGATGCTGGCGGTTCTTCAGCCTCTAGCTGAACAGGATCGTCTGCAGGCGGCCTATGCCGAGGCGGCGGCTATCTGCGAAGAAGATGTGGCAACCAATGCCGCTCTCGGCAGACACGGCGCAGAATTAATCAGGGCCATCTGGGAGAAGAAGGGAGAAAACGGACCAGTTAATATCCTGACCCACTGCAATGCAGGCTGGCTGGCCACTGTGGATTGGGGGACGGCGCTTGCTCCGGTTTTCCGGGCCCACCAGAACGGCATTCCCGTGCATGTCTGGGTCGATGAAACCCGGCCCAGAAATCAGGGTGCCCATCTGACGGCCTGGGAACTTGTTTCCGCCGGGATTGATCATCATCTCATCGTTGATAATGCCGGCGGACATCTCATGCAGCACGGACAGGTGGATCTGTGTATTGTCGGCACGGACCGGACAGCGGCAAGCGGTGATGTCTGCAACAAGATCGGCACCTATCTCAAGGCCCTTGCCGCCTTTGATAATCAGATCCCTTTTTACGTTGCTCTGCCCGGATCAACCATTGACTGGGAGATTACCGATGGTGTAGGGGAGATTCCCATTGAAGAGCGTAGTCAGGACGAAGTTCTTGTGGTGCAGGGATTGATCGGGGACCGGGTGGATGGTGTACATATTGCACCCCAAAAGACCCCGGCCGCCAATCCCGCCTTTGATGTAACCCCGGCCCGGCTGGTCACCGGTTTGATCACCGAGCGTGGCGTCTGCCCGGCTACTACTGAGGGCCTTTTGGAGCTTTATCCGGAGAGGGCATAATGTTGGCTCATTCACAGCGTACCGCTCTGCTGAAGACCGCTCTTGCCATGAACCTGAATAATCTCAACCAGGGAACATCGGGCAATCTCAGCCTGCGCCTGGGTGATGATTTTTTAATCACTCCTTCCGCTCTGGCCTATGACCAGTGTCGGGCGGCTGACCTCGTTCGGCTCAACATGAAAGGGAAGGTGACAGGCGGTACCCGCAGGCCCTCATCTGAATGGCGGATCCATCGGGACATCTATCAGCACAGGCCGGAAGCAGGGGCCATTCTCCATGCCCACCCGCCCTGGTGCACAACCCTGGCCTGTCTGCAGCGGGATATTCCGCCCTTTCATTACATGGTGGCCGTTGCCGGAGGGGATTCGATCTCCTGTGCCCCTTATGCCCTGTTCGGCAGCAGACAGCTCTCGGACAATGTACTGGCCGCTTTCAGCAGGGGGCGCTGTGCCTGCCTCCTGGCCCATCACGGCATGGTCTGTTTCGCCGACGGCCTTGCAGGGGTGCTTGGCCTGGCCATTGAAGTAGAAAACCTGGCCCGGGTGTATGTCCAGGCCCTGCAGGTGGGTGAGGTACCGTTGTTGTCGGCTGAGGAGATGGAAGCGGTAACCAGGCGGTTTGACGACTATAAAAATCCAGAACGCTCAGGTATCGGAGTAGAGGAGTAGGGCGTTCGTCGGTCTACGCAGCACTCCATGATCTAAGTTGTATTGATTTCATCCTGTTTTGTCGGCCTAAAAAGGCAAAAGCGAATCTGAGCCTTTTGCAACAGCTCAAGAACCAGAGAGGAAAATATGAAATACAAGGTACTGGGTATTCTTGTTTTAGCAGCAATTGCCATTCAATTCGTTCCGTATGGAAGGGAACACACAAATCCACCTGTTATTGCCGAACCGGCCTGGGACAGCCCGCGGACAAGGGAACTCTTTTTTAAGGCCTGTTCCAATTGTCATAGTAACGAAACGGTGTGGCCCTGGTACAGCAATATGGCACCTGTGTCCTGGTTAATTCAACGTGATGTTGATGAGGGACGGGAGGATTTTAATGTTTCCATGTGGGGAAAGCAGAAAAAGAATGAGGGGGATGAGGCGGTTAAAGAAGTGACGGAAGGTAAAATGCCGCCCTGGTTCTATGTGATTCCCAACCCGTCGGCTCGATTGTCGGAAAAAGAAAAAGCAGAATTTATCCAGGGCCTTCGTGCAACATTTGGTGAAAAAAAAGAAAAAAACGGCCATGAAAAAGACGATAAGTGATTTGAAAA
>CAZPXI010000065.1:0-11100 GCA_964590715.1 uncultured Desulfobulbus sp. | reverse complement strand
TTCTGTTTAATCCTGCCTCGTTGAGGCGTCTGTTCTCAAGGATGGAGTTGGCCGGTCTGTGGGCCGGGGTTGGATACTCGGTCGTGCTGCAGGGGATGATGTCGGCCTCAACCCCCATGGCCTGGAGAAAGAAGACCGCGCCTTCATACCAGCTGGAAAATCCCTCGGCCGTGGCATGGACCACCCCGGTCAGTGTGCCGTCAAGGAGTTGCTCTATCTGCTCGGCCAACCTGTTGCTCCAGGTCAGGGAGCCCATCTGGTCATTGACCACTTTCATGCTCCGTCCGGGATTATTGATGGCCAGCCGGAGCATGGTTTTTAAGAAATTTGTGCCACCCATGCCGTACAGCCAGGCCGTGCGGATGATCAGGTGGTTCTCCAGTTCCTCTGCAATCGCCTGCTCACCGGCCAGCTTGCTTGTGCCGTATGCGGAAAGCGGGCAGGTGGGATCATCCTCGGTGTATGGAGCGGGGATTTTTTTCTTGCCGTCAAAGACATAATCCGTGGAGATGTGAATCAGGCGACAACCGGTTTTTTCGCATTGGCGGGCCAGAACCGCCGGTCCCGTACTGTTGACGGCCCGGCAGCGCGCCTCATCCTCTTCGCATCGGTCAACTGCGGTGTAGGCCGCGCAATTGATAAGCACCTCGGGTGCGTGTTTGGTAAAGACGGCCCCGGCCTGTGCCGGGTCGGTGATGTCGAATGCGGCGGAACTGCAGGCCGCTACCTGGTGGTTGCGGCTAAAACGTTCTGCACAGTCGCGGCCGAGTTGGCCTTTGCCGCCGGTGATCAGAATTTTCATTGTTCCGCGGTCCCGTCCGGGATTGTATCTTGGAGTATTTCCTGGAGATACCGTCCGTATTGATTTTTTTTCATGGCGGTGGCGAAACGTTCCACGGTTTCTCTGTCGATGTAGCCGAGCCGGTAGGCAATTTCCTCCAGGCAGGCGATTTTTAAGCCCTGGCGATCCTGGACCGCCTGGACGTAGCTTGATGCCTGCTGCAGGGATTCGTGGGTGCCGGTATCCAGCCAGCAGAAACCGCGGCCGAGAAGTTCAACCGTCAGTTTTCCTTTCTCCAGATAGTGCTTGTTGATGTCGGTGATTTCCAGCTCACCGCGGGCGGACGGCTTGATGGCCGCTGCCACATCGACAACGGTGTTATCAAAGAAATACAGGCCGGGAACCGCGTAGCGGGATTTGGGTTTTTCAGGCTTTTCCTCAATACCTACCACCTGCTGCTGCGAATCGAATTCAACAACCCCGTACCGCTCAGGATCCCGAACCAGATACCCAAAAATAATGCCGCCGTCGGTCAGCCTGCGGCAGCGCTGGACAATACCGGCAAAGCCGTGGCCGAAGAAAATATTGTCACCCAGAACCAGGCAGACGGAGTCGTTCCCTATAAATTCCCGGCCGATGACAAAGGCCTGGGCCAATCCTTCCGGGCGGGGCTGCTCGGCATAGGAGATGTTGAGACCGAGTTGGGCTCCGTTGCCGAACAGTTCAGAAAAGCGCGGCAGGTCATGGGGGGTGGAGATGATCAGGATATCGCGGATACCGGCCAGCATAAGCACCGACATTGGATAGTAGATCATGGGCTTGTCATAGACCGGGATAAGCTGTTTGCTGGTCACCCTGGTTAAGGGGTAGAGGCGGGTGCCTGATCCGCCGGCAAGTATTATACCTTTCATAAATGTGTCTTTTATAACTCGGTTGGTTGTCTCTCTTGAAGGGGTATGCTAAGTTGGCAATAGGTTGCCTTGAAAAATCCTGATTTCTCAAAGTAGCCGATAGAATACAATATATAGTCTGCTTTACTCCTTTGCAAAAGTCTTTTTTCTTTAGAAGAGGTTTGATATGACGGTGCCTTTTTCCTGTTTCACTGCCTATGATATCAGGGGACGTGTTCCCGACGAGCTCAATGAAACCATAGCGGCCCGGATCGGTTGTGCCTTTGCCGAGCAGTTTTCCAGCGCTCGAATCGTCATCGGGCAGGACATGCGGCTTTCAAGCCCGTCCATTGTCCGGTCCCTGATAAAGGCGTTGACGGCACGCGGGGTTGAGGTCGAGGATATCGGGCTCTGCGGGACCGAGGAGATGTATTTTGCCGTGTTCAGCGGCGAGCAGCGTGGGGTCGACGGCGGCATTATGGTGACCGCCAGTCATAATCCGGCCGACTATAACGGCATGAAACTGGTGCAGAAGGGGGCCCGCCCGGTTTCCGGCGATTCCGGCCTGCAGGAGATTGCAACCCGCGCGGCCGATGATGACTGGTGGCACCGGCAGGAGCACAACCCGGCTGCTGTTCCCGGCACCTGTATCAAGGCCCATGATAAGAGTGCATATATCCGTCATCTGCTCTCCCAGGTCAATCTCGACCTCCTGCAGCCGATGACCCTGGTGGTTAACAGCGGCAACGGCTGTGCCGGACCGGTTATCGATCTGCTGGAACAACACCTGCCCTTTACCTTTATCCGCTTAAATCATGAGCCCGACGGAACCTTTCCCAACGGCGTGCCCAACCCGCTGCTGCCGGAAAAGAGAGAGGCGACTGCTGCTGCGGTTCGTGAGCATGGCGCTGATCTCGGCATTGCCTGGGACGGCGACTTTGACCGTTGTTTTCTCTATGATGAAACCGGCCGCTTCATTGAGGGATACTATATCGTCGGTCTGCTTGGAGTCGCTATGCTCCAGCAGCATCCCGGCGCGACCATTCTCCATGACCCGCGTCTGATCTGGAACACGCAGGAGATGATTTCGGCTGCCGGCGGTAAGCCCGTCATGACCCGGACCGGGCACGCCTTTATCAAGGAAAAGATGCGGGCGGTCGACGCGGTCTACGGCGGCGAGATGTCGGCCCACCATTACTTTCGAGATTTCGGCTACTGCGACTCCGGCATGCTGCCCTGGCTGCTGGTCTGTCAGTTGATGGCAAAAAAGGGCAAGCGTCTGTCGGAAATGGTCAATGCCTGCATGACGGCCTATCCGGTCAGCGGCGAAATCAATTCCAAGGTTAAGGATCCTGATGCGGTTATCCGGGCGGTGGAGCAACGGTATAACGACGGGGAAAAGGATTACACCGATGGCCTTTCGGTTTCCTATTCCAACTATCGTTTTAATCTCCGAAGCTCGAATACCGAGCCGGTGCTGCGGCTCAATGTTGAGACCCGGGCCGATGAACAGCTGCTGCAGGAGAAAACACAAGAGCTGCTGGCGCTTATCCGGGCAGAGTAATGCAACCCGGAACCGAAATCCCTGAACCCCAACATCAAAAAATAAATAAAGATAAAAAAAATAAAAAATGTCTATTCAGCCCGTTATCCTTGCCGGTGGAACCGGTTCCCGCCTCTGGCCCCTTTCCCGGGAGTTGTATCCCAAGCAGGTCATTAATCTGACCGGTGATCTTTCCCTTTTGCAGACAACCCTGCAGCGGGTCAGCGAGCTGCCCGATGTCTTGCCGCCGATTATTGTGGTTGGTGAAGAGCATCGGTTTCTGACCAAGACCCAGGTCGAGGAGCTCGGTTCATTTGCGGAATATACCATTCTGCTGGAGCCGTTGGGGCGGAATACGGCCCCGGCCATCTGTGGGGCCGCCCTCTTTGCCCGCAAGCGCTCGGAACAGGATCCCATCCTGCTGGTGCTGCCGGCAGATCATCTGATTACGGAAAAAGAGGCCTTTGTCGAGGCGGTTGATCGCGCGGTTCGGCTGGCCGGGGAGGGTGAGCTCGCAACGTTCGGTATTGTGCCCAATCATCCGGAAACCGGATATGGCTACATTGCCCGTGGTGAGGGCAACAAGGTGGCCTCCTTTGTTGAAAAGCCGGATCCGGCAACCGCTAAACGGTATCTTGCCGAAGGTTCCTATCTCTGGAATTCCGGCATGTTTGCCTTTGGCGTTGCGCGTCTGCTGGAAGAGATGAAAATCTATGCCCCGGAAATCGTTGATGCCATGGATGAGGCTGTTGAACGCGGCAGTGTCGACGGGGTGTTCTTTCGTTTTGACAAACAGGCCATGATCAAGAGTCCCTCGGACTCCATCGATTATGCCCTGATGGAAAAGACGGACCGGGCGGCAGTGGTCCAGGCCGATATCGGCTGGAGTGACATTGGATCCTGGAAGGCCCTGTGGGAGGTCTCTGCAAAGGATGAACGCGGCAATGTGACCACCGGTGACGTGTTGCTTGAGGATGTGGAGAATTCACTGATCCGGGCGGAAGATACCCTGGTCGCCGCTGTGGGCCTACGGGATACCATGGTGATTGAGACCGCGGATGCCGTTTTTGTGGCGCCCATGGATCGTTCTCAGGATGTAAAGAAAATTGTCAACCGGTTGAAACGGGAAAAACGGGACGAGTTTCATATTCACAAAACCGTGTATCGCCCCTGGGGCAGCTATACAACCCTGGAGCTGCAGGATCGGTTTCAGATCAAACGAATCACTGTGAATCCGGGTGCCAAGCTCTCGCTGCAGATGCATCATCACCGGCATGAACACTGGGTTGTGGTTTCCGGAACCGCCAAGGTGGTCAATGGGAAAGAGACTATTTTACTGCACGAGGATGAGTCAACCTATATTTCGGCCGGGACGCAGCATCGGCTGGAAAATCCCGGGGTCATTTCGCTGGAGTTGATTGAGGTCCAGATAGGCAGTTATCTCGGCGAAGATGATATCGTGCGCTATGATGACGAGTATGGCAGGGGGGAGTAGCCTTTTTAAAAGGCCCCGCTTGTTGTATTCAACCCCTTGCCGCTTCCGGCGCTGCTGGAGTGGTGGTGTTTTTTTTGTACTGTATGTGGAATTCTTCCACATAGCGGTCAAGGGTTTTTCTATCGTTGTCGGCAACGTGAAAGAATTCTATGCCGTTCTGGTGTCTACCGGCGTTATAGGTCGCGTAGACTATGCGGCCCATTACGTCGACGAGCCCGTCTTCAAGGCCGAGGGTGATCATGACCTGCTGGCCGATGGGCAGAGGGATGTGCGTTTCCATCAGGATGCCGCCTTCGCTGACATTTAATGTCCTTCCCATGGAGTACTCCCCTTGTCTCCCCTGTTCGTCAACGACGAGGTAATCGAGAAGGTTGAGGGCCTCCGGCCTGATAAAACGCCTACGTTCTGTTGTCATCGCTTCCCCGTTAGGTGAAAAAACAGCATCTTTAATTTTTCTTTAAAATGCGCCTGCACAGTCTGAAGGTATGGTACCTGCTTCCTCTATTCTTGTCAAATAACATGCCGTTCGGAGATCCTCTTTTCCTTTTTTTGCATGTATAAATTAAACATTATTGTCATATTTTTTTAAAAATAGAACAATAATGTCATAGTTTTTGTTTAGTATTTTATTGTGTTTCTATTTTTATTCTGTTGTTTTGGTAAGTTGCTGTCTGATTTTCAATCTGGCCTGATGGTTGCTTTACAGGGTGAAGTTTGTAAGGCAGCCTGATCGATGTTCTCTGGAGGAGTGTGTTCGGCGGGCGGAAGAGGAAAACAGATACGGAGGAAAAGCAGAAAAAATGGATACTGGTGATACCGCGTTCATGTTGATAGCGACGGCCATGGTTATGTTGATGACCCCAGGGTTGGCGCTTTTTTATGGTGGCTTGGTGCGCTCAAAAAATGTGCTGTCGACCACCATGCAGAGTTTTTTATGCCTCGGGCTGATTTCAATCATCTGGGTGCTGTATGGCTACTCCCTTGCCTTTGGCCCAGACATAGGTGGGTTTATCGGCGGTCTGAAATATATCGGTTTGAGAGGGGTCGGAACTGGTATCGGGCCCTATTCGGATACGATTCCAGACCTGCTGTTCTGCGCATTTCAGCTGATGTTTGCCATTATTACGCCGGCCTTGATTACCGGTGCCTATGCGGAACGGATGAAGTTTACTGCCTTTGTCCTGTTCACCGTTCTTTGGTCGACCTTTGTCTACTTTCCGGTCTGTCACTGGGTCTGGGGCGGCGGTTGGCTCGGTGAAATGGGGGCGCTCGATTTTGCCGGCGGCACGGTTATTCATATTAACTCCGGTGCCGCTGCTCTGGTCGCCTGTATTATGCTTGGCAAGCGGAAAGGATGGGGTCGTGAGGCCATGCATCCCCATAACCTGCCTATGACCATCCTTGGTGCCGGGGTGCTCTGGTTTGGTTGGTTTGGTTTTAATGCCGGTTCCGCCCTCTCCGCCGGTCCCATAGCTGTTCTGGCCCTCTTTACCACTCAGGTCGCAACCGGTGTCGGTGCGCTTTCCTGGGTCCTGGCCGAGTGGAAGGTGCAGGGTAAGCCCACCACTCTTGGTGCCGCTTCAGGTGCTGTTGCCGGGTTGGTTGCGATTACACCCGGTGCCGGATTTGTCGGGCCGTTGTCGGCTATGGTTATCGGGCTTGTCGGCGGGGCTCTCTGTTATTTTGCCGTTCTGATGAAATCAAGGCTTGGGTACGATGATGCCCTGGATGTGGTCGGGGTTCATGGAATCGGTGGACTCTGGGGTGCGCTTGCCACCGGACTTTTTGCCTCGGTTGCCTGGAATCCAGATGGGGCAAACGGCCTGTTTTTCGGCAATGCCAATCAGTTTGTTATCCAGGCCATCGGTGCCGGTGCCGCCATTGCCTATTCCATGGTGCTGACCTTTATTATTCTGAAGGTGATTGATGCGGTTGTCGGGCTGCGCGTGGATCTCGAGGATGAAGTCCAGGGGCTGGATCTCTCCGACCATAAGGAGGTCGGCTATAATCTGTAATCCTGTGCTGCGCCGATACTTCCTGACCGAAGTTTCGGCGTGGTGTATAGATCCATATTGAAAAAATATTCCTCCTTCGTTACAGTATTGTAAATTTTCTTACAACTTTGTAATATTTTCCAAGGAGGAACGAATGATTAATGGAGCGGATACCGCCTTTATTCTGGCGGCGGCAGGGTTGGTCCTGTTGATGACCCCTGGTCTGGCCCTGTTTTATGCAGGTATGGTGCGCGGTAAAAATGTGCTGGGTACCATCATGCAGAGCCTGATCATGATCTCGATTATCTCACTTGAGTGGGTATATGTGGGCTATTCCATGTCCTTTGGTCCGGACGTGGGTGGATTTATCGGTGATCTTTCCTGGTTTGCCTTAAAAGGGGTGACCAATGCGCCGAGCGCGGATTATGCAACAACGATTCCGCAGACCGTATTCATGATCTACCAATGTATGTTTGCGGTGATTACCCCGGCCCTGATCACCGGTGCCTTTGCCGAACGGGTTCGGTTTGCTCCTTTTGCCGTGTTTTCGCTGTTGTGGGCCCTGCTGGTCTATAATCCGGTCTGCCATTGGATCTGGGGCGGCGGCTGGATGTCCGCCCTTGATGTCCCGGTGCTGGATTTTGCCGGAGGGCTGGTGGTTCATGTAACCTGCGGCGCGGCCGCCCTGGCGGCTATTCTGGTCATAGGGCCCCGCCGGGGGTATGGCCGGGATAACTTTATGCCCCATAACCTGCCCATGACCATGCTCGGGACCGGGCTGCTCTGGTTCGGCTGGTTCGGTTTTAACGGCGGCAGTGCCCTGGCGGCGAACTCCGTTGCCGCCACCGCCTTTGTGGCCACTCATCTTGCCGGAATGGCGGGTATGGCCATGTGGACCGTGATGGAGTGGCTAAAACTCGGCAAACCGACTACGCTGGGTGCAGCGTCGGGTGCGGTTGCCGGTCTGGCAACCATTACCCCGGCTGCGGGTTTTGTCGGCCCGAATGCGGCCATTGCCATCGGCTTGATTGCAGGTGTGGTCTGTTTTCTTGCCGTTAACATGAAGTCAAAATTTGGATATGACGATTCTCTGGACGTGGTCGGTATCCATGGGGTGGGCGGACTTGTCGGCACCCTGCTTCTCGGGGTATTTGCCTCCAAAGCAGTGAATCCCGGCGGGGTGGATGGTTTGCTTGCCGGCAGCTCGTCCCAGTTAGTTTCCCAGTTGATCGGGGTGGTTGTGGTTGGAGTGTATGCCTTTGTTGTCTCCTGGATTCTGGTGAAAATACTCCATTCCACCATGGGAATGCGGCTGGCGGAGGAACATGAGGTTCAGGGAATGGATTATACCGAACATTCAGAGGCGGCATATAATTAATAAGGTATCAGCTTTTAGGTTGGAGCGTGGCGGCTTATCGGTTTCCGCGCTCCGTCAACTGCCTGAAAATATAACTTGAGGATGATAGATGAAAAAGATCGAGGCCATTATCAAGCCATTTAAGCTTGACGATGTAAAAGAGGCCCTGAACGGGATAGGGATCAAGGGTATGACCATTTCCGAGGTCAAAGGATACGGTCGTCAGAAGGGCCATACCGAAATATATCGCGGCGCCGAGTATGTCGTCGATTTTCTGCCCAAGATCAAGATGGAGATTATTGTTGATAGCGAGCAGGTTGATCAGGTTATCGACACCATTGTCGAGGCCGCCCGAACCGGTAAAATCGGTGACGGCAAGATTTTTGTCCTGCCGATTGAGAAGATTGTTCGTGTCCGTACCGGAGAGGTCGACCACGAGGCTATCTGATGTCCAAGGCGTTGCGGGCTCAGCAGGCTGCCCTGGAAGAGTTGTGGCAACAGGGGCTCAGCGGCCATGAGCTCCTCCACAGGCACACGTCGCTGGTGGATGATTTTATCATCGATCAGTTTAACGGTTCAGCTGCAGTCACCGGCAGTAAGGGTCAGCTGGCACTGGTTGCCCTCGGGGGGTACGGCCGTCGTGAGTTGTACCCCTTTTCCGATATAGACCTGTTGCTTCTCCATGACCGACGTTCGAAAAAATTCATGCAGGAGATTTCAGAATCTATTCTGTATCCGCTTTGGGATGCAGGTTTTGAGGTCGGCCATTCGGTGCGCGAGGTTAAGGATGCGGTCCGTTTTGCCGGGGAAGATTTTTTCTTTCAGGTTGCCCTGCTTGATTCCCGCCTGCTGGTCGGTTCGGAATTGCTCTACGATAAGCTGCTTGGCCGCTACCAAAAAAAAATATTTGAAGGCAAACGGCAGAAATTCGTCGAGACCATGGAAGGGTTCCGGGCCCAGCGCCGGGACAAGTATGGATCCCATGCCTACCTGCTTGAGCCCCACATCAAAGAGGGCAAAGGAGGCATGCGTGATATCCAGGCCATGCTCTGGGTGGCCAAGGCTGTTTTCAGCCTGTCCGGTCTTGATGCCATGGCTGACGCCGGTCTGCTGACCGGGGAAGATCACGAAGCCTTTACCCGATCCTGGAATATGCTGGCAAAGATCCGCAATCGTCTCCACTATATCAGTCGGAGAAAGAACGATCAGCTGATCTTTGAGTATCAGGAGGAGATGGCCGCTGCCTTCGGCTATAAGGATACCGCCGGTCAGTTGGCTGTAGAGCAGTTCATGCGCCACGTCTACGGCCATCTACAGACCATAGCCGTTGTCACCGATCTCTTTTTTGAACATGTCCGGGAGGTTCTCGGGCTGGGGGTGAACAAGGGAAAGGAAAAAGTCCTGGAGAAATCCATTGTCCTTCGCGGGGGAACTCTGCACCTGCTGGATCCCCGTGAACTTGAACGGCGGCCGTATCTTTTGATGCGTCTCTTCCTCCAGGCCGGCCGGACCGGTTTGCCTCTGCATCACCGTCTTCGCAGTCAGGTCACCGTACATCTGGGACTGGTGGATGATTCCTTTCGTAATTCGCGGAGGGTGTCAAGGGCGTTTATTGAACTGCTCATGCAGAGCAATGAGCCGGTGCCCGTACTCGAATCCATGCTTGAGACCGGCCTGCTGACCGCCTATATCCCGGAATTTGCCGGGGTCGAGTCGCTGGCCCAGCATGATCTCTACCATATTTATACCGTGGACCGGCATCAACTGCAGACGGTGGCCGAGATCCACGGGCTGCGTCTGGAAGAGACCGAGTTGTTTATGGGGCTGGCCTCGCCGCATCTGCTCTATCTTGCCGCTCTGCTCCATGATATCGGCAAGGGCAGGCGTGCCGATCATTCAGTGCTTGGGGCTGAAATGGTCGAAGATGTCGGAGTGCGGCTTGGTTTGCCCGATGAGGAGCGGGCCTGTCTGGCCTTTGTGATTCGGTACCATCTGTTTCTGCCGGAAAATGCCCTGCGCCGTGACCTGGAAGATCAGGAGTTTATCCGTCAGACAGCTGAGCTGATCGGCGATCTTGACCGGCTGACCATGCTGTATCTGCTCACCATCGCCGATTCCAGAGCAACCGGTCCTTCCGCCTGGTCGGACTGGAAGGCAAGCCTGCTGGCCGAGCTCTATCTGAAAGTGAAATCCTGTCTCGACGGGGGCTGTGCCGTTGATTCCGATATCGAAAAGGATGAAGGGCAGGGGGTTTCCTGGCTCAGGCAGCGGGTGGACGACCTGCTTGAAGGCCAGGATGGGCTGCGAATTGCGGTTCGGGATCTGCCCGAGGATTATCTGACGAGCTTTACTCCGGAGATGGTCGTGCAGCATCTGCAGCTTCATCGCGATCAGGCCGGAACCCTGCAGCAGAAGGTTCTGCTTTTCCCCGAGGCCCGCCAGGGCTACTGGTCGTTGTTGATGCTCAGCAAAGACCGGCCGGGCCTGCTGGCGAAACTCTGCGGAGTGCTTGCCCTCCATAATCTCTCCGTGCTGGCGGCCCAGATCTTTACCTGGCCGGACGGAACGGTTGTCGACGTCCTTGACGTGCAGCCGGTTGTCGATGCCGGTTTTGACGATCAGAACTGGCAGGCCCTGGAAGACGATCTGAATCAGGCGGTGAACTACCGGCTGGATGTCGGCCTCCAGCTGCACGGTAAAAAGCAGGGCCTTGGTCTCGGGCCGCGGCGCAAGGTACAGCAGCTTGAACAGAAGGTGGTGCTCGACAACAATGCCTCGAGTCGCTTTACCGTTATCGAGGTGTATGGCGGTGATGCTCCCGGCGCCCTGTACCAGCTCACCCAGACCCTTTCCGATTTCGACCTTGATATTCATCGGGCCAGGATCGCCACCGAGGTGGAGCAGCTGATTGATATTTTTTATGTGACCATGCGCGATAACGGTAAACTTCTTGATCAGGATTTGCAGGAAAAAGTCCGGTTGACGCTGCTGAAAATCATAGGGGCCGACGAGGCCGAAGTCTAAAAAAGGCGAAAAATGA
>CAZPXI010000064.1:5280-11164 GCA_964590715.1 uncultured Desulfobulbus sp. | reverse complement strand
CGGCCCGGGCAATGGTTACATGCCCATCTTCCAGGGGTTGACGCATGACCTCAAGGACATTTTTTTTAAACTCGGCCAGTTCATCAAGAAAAAGCACCCCGTTATGGGCCAGCGAAACCTCACCCGGACGCGGAATCTGGCCGCCTCCGATAAGTCCGGCATCGGAAATGGTATGATGTGGTGCCCGGAACGGCCGGGTCACCATCAGCGGCGTATCCGTCGGCAGTCGTCCGCTGGAAGAAAAAATTCTGGTCGTTTCCAGGGCCTCCTCAAGGCTCAAATCCGGCAGGATTGTTGGCAGACGACGGGCCATCATGGTTTTACCGGTTCCCGGGACTCCGGAAAGCAGGATATTATGACCTCCGGCCGCAGCGACCTCGAGCGCCCTTTTTACATGTTCCTGCCCCTTGACTTCGGAAAAATCAATCGGATAGGTTCCCTGCTGCTGGAAAATCCGGTCAATATCAACCAGTATAGGTTCCAGTTCTATTTGACCGGCAAGGAATTCTACGGCCTGATCAAGCCGCTCAAGGGCGATAACCTTAAGCCCCTGGACAACTGCGGCCTCTTCCGCGTTTTTCTCAGGGACTAGAAATTTTTGTATCCGGCCGGAAGATGCCGCTGCCTGAGCCATGGAAAGTACCCCGGGGACAGGACGAACCAGGCCATCCAGGGAGAGTTCACCCACCATACCGACGCCATCCAGTACGGACCCCTCAATCAGTCCTGAAGCGGCAAGGATGCCGACTGCGATGGGCAGGTCATAACCGGAGCCCTCTTTCTTGACCGCAGCCGGGGCCAGATTGACGGTGATCCTGCGGGCGGGAAACTCATAGCCGGAATTTTTAATGGCCGCCTTGACCCGATCCTTGGACTCACGGACAGCACCCTCGGCCAGACCAACAGTAGAAAATGCAGGCAAGCCAAGGGCCAGATCCACCTCCACCTGTATCGGCAGCCCGTCAACCCCGATGACTGCAGCACTCCACACCTTGGCAAGCATTTTTTTATTCTTCTCTCTTCAGGTAAGATTTTCAGAAATTGTAAGCGGTGACCAGAAATTCATGGCTTTGGTTCATATATCCGCTGCATCTGCAGGTTGTACGCACCGTCCCTTTTGGAATACATATAAAATGGCGGCAGTATCCGGCATTCCTCACCGCCGTTTTTTACAGCCTCGATCAGTACCAGACGGGCCTGATTGTCCTTGGGATAACTGTAGACCGGTTGCAGCCGTTTAAGGGCCAGTTTTTTTTCCGCAAGACCGGCTGCAAGGTGGGCAAAACGAACCGCAGGGTAGACAAAAACAACAGTCCCGCGATTCTTTACGCAAAAGGCAGCTGCTGCCAGCATGTCGTTCAGGTCGGCCCTGAGCTCATGACGGGCAATGGCTGCCTGATCATCCCGGCTCACACGACCGCTGCCGCATTTTCTGTAGGGCGGGTTGCAGACCACCAGATCAAAAGACTCCGGGGACAGGATCTCACCTATACGGCGGGCATCACCCCGGCTGACCTCAAAACGGTGGCCAAGTTGATTTTTTAGAATATTATCTTCAGCCAGGGCAACAAGATCTTCCTGAATATCCAGCCCTTGAATCGCAACCTGCGGATGCAGATACGCCAGGATAAGGCCGATAATACCACTGCCGCAGCCAAGATCGAGCACCTTGCAGTGCCCGCTGATCCTACAGAAATTCGCCGCCAGAACAGCATCAACGGAAAACCTGTAGCCATCGCGATACTGGCGGCAGATCAATGCCCCGTCATACAGGGTGTCCCGGGTGAGCTGCCCGGTGTTCTCCAATGGCACCCTTTCTTTACTCTGATCCCTGGACAATGGAATCACCGGTCAGTTTATTGATCAGCAGTCCGGTCAGTATTTTCGGATAAAAATAGGTAGATTTATGCGGCATAATTTCACCCTTATCCGCCACTGCCGTCACCTGCGAAACCCGGGTCGGATTGAGGAAAAACAGCAACGGAGTCGAATTCGCAGCCCCGACACTCTGCTTCACCGCAGTATCAAGAGCGGTATCGGGGTCACTGAAGTATGATACCAGATGTTCCTGAACACACTGTTCATGGCTAAGCCCGAACACGCCGTGGAGCAGCAGATCCGAGAGCACAACCACATCCAGCTGTTGCAGAACGGGCGACCTTCCGGCAAGTGCATCACCATCCCTGGCCTCCTTTGTCAACTGAAGCAAAAAGCCACGATCCTCGCCGGCATGGTACAGGCCCAATGCAGGCAGATCGCTGCTCAGAGCCAGCTCGTCCATACGGTTAAGCAGAATCTTGACAAGCCCCTCCCTGCTCCCGCCGGTCACCTCTTTTACCATAAAATCAGTCTCTGCAAGGGCAACCGCCTGATCAGCGGTAATTTTTTTTGGATAGTTCAAAAGCCGATGGGTCGGCAGCACGGAAAGCCCGGGATCCTCACAGGCACAGAGATACATCATTATAAAATTAAACGGACTCTCCACCGGCAGATCAGGATTTTTCTCCAGGGCTTTCTTCCTGCAGGCCAGAGCGGTTGTGTACCGATGATGGCCATCTGCGATGTAGAGCGACTTGTCGGCAAAGAGCACTCCGACCTTGGTTAGAGTATCGGGTTCCCTCACCCGCCACAGGGTATGGACATTGCCGTCACGGTCCTTTGCCCGGGCGATAGGTTCCGGTTCCCTGGCCTGCTCAAGCAGGGTCATGATCTCCTGCTGCGGGTCATGGTACAGTGAAAACACTTTACTGAACTGGGCCCCGCATGTACTCATCAACTCAAGACGATCGCTGATCACGCCGGCAAAGGTCTCTTCATGGGGTTTGACGATCCCTTCGGAAAATTCAGCCAGCCCGACCAGACTCACCAACCCTTTTCTGGTCAGCTTTTTTCCAGACGGATGCAGATATTCCGTATAGTAGAGATAAATGGCCGGCTGTTGGTCACGGATGAGTATCTGCTCTTCCTGCCAGCTGTCAAACCTGGCCCTGGCCTCGCTGTACCGGCCGGAGTCTGCAGTTGCTTTCTGGCCGGTATTGCGCAGATCCAGCTGAATCATACTGTACGGATTCTTCTTTAGAAAAGACGCGCCCTCCTCCTCATTGATAACATCATAGGGAGGGGTAAGGACTTCCTCGATTTGTTCTATTTTCTCGGGGTTATAACGTACCCCCCGGAACGGGGCGACAATAGCCATATATTTATCTCCATAGACACTGGCAAAGGTCTTATAATCCTGCTAGAATGCAGAAGAGTGTATTGTATTTTGGTACAGCCTTTTTGTTTACCATTTTCTCAACCAAGGATGCAAGAGAGATTTCATCCCCGAGAGGTCAGTGTAGAAGTCGGCCATGCTCAAAACCTCTCTGCTGAAACATTTTTTAAACCTACAGGATTCTTTTTATGGATATTTTCATTAAGACACATTTTTCCGGCGGCCATCACCTGCGCGAGTACCCCGGCAACTGCGAACACCCGCACGGCCATAACTGGAAGGTACGGGTCACTGTTCGGGCAAAGGAACTTGACCAGCTGGGCATGGGCATAGATTTCAAAACTCTTAAAAAGCAGGTCAACGCCGTGGTTGACGAGCTGGATCACCGGGATCTCAATCAGCACCCGGCCTTTATCGATAAAAATCCCTCGTCCGAACATATAGCCGTGTATATTTTCGAATCCTTAAAAGAACCCCTTCATACGGACAGGTACGTTCTTCATGCGGTCGAGATTCGTGAGACGGACAGCAGCGGAGTAATCTATTACGGTGATTGACCCACTTTTCATCTCCGAACTCTTTTACTCCATCCAGGGAGAATCAACCCGGGCCGGGCTGCCCTGCGCCTTTATCCGGCTGAGCGGCTGCAACCTGCGCTGCAGATACTGTGATGCAAGCTATACCTGGGAAGAACCAGGTACGGAAATGGCGATCAGAGATATTCTGGACTGGGTCGTCAAATATCCCGGTGTCCTTACCGAAATTACCGGTGGAGAGCCGCTGTTGCAGGATAACATCCACCTGCTGACCGAGCTGCTCATTGACAACGGGCACAAAGTTTTGATAGAAACCAATGGGACTATTTCTCTTGAGAACGTCCACTCGCAGGCCACGGTTATCATGGATATCAAGTGCCCTGAATCCGGGATGCACGACAAGGTGAACCTGCATAATCTTGATCTGCTGGCCCGGCGCAAAGAACAGGGCAGCCGGGATGAAATTAAATTTGTTCTCTCTTCCGAACAGGATTTTCACTGGGCCATGGAAACATTCCGGGAACACAGACTGGACCGGCTGGTACCGGTTCTGTTTTCACCCGTTACCGGACTTCTTGAACCCAGACACCTGGCCGAGCTGATTCTTGCCTATCAACTCCCGGTCAGGATACAACTGCAACTGCACACCCTGCTCTGGCCGGACCGGAACCGTGGTATTTAATATGATGATTTTGTAGAAACTCAAACTTTTCATTCTCGTGGCATTCCAGCTGGAATGCCGGTTAAAAAAACTTTTTCAAGTCCATCTAATTAAAAAAAAACCTGGAAGCTGATTATCATGCCTGATATACAATCATCACACATTGCCGTCATCGGCCTGGGATATGTAGGCCTGCCCCTGGCCGTCGAATTCAGTAAAAAAATCCCCACAACCGGTTTTGACCTTAAAGAAGAACGAATAGCCCAGCTGCAGCAGGGAAACGATGTCACCCTAGAGGTAAGCAAAGACGAGCTCCGGCAGGCAGGCAAGCTGCAGTTTACCAGTTCTATTGATGAACTCGGCGACTGCAATGTTTTTATTGTTGCGGTGCCGACCCCGATAGATGCCAACAAGCGTCCGGACCTGCGCCCCCTTGAAGGCGCTTCGCGTACGGTCGGCAAGGCCCTGAAAGCAGGTGATGTGGTCATCTATGAATCCACGGTCTACCCCGGGGCCACTGAAGAAGTCTGTATTCCCATCCTGGAAGAGGTTTCAGGATTACAGTTTAACAAAGATTTTTTTGCCGGCTACAGCCCGGAGCGAATTAATCCCGGCGATCATGAACACCGGCTGCCGTCCATCGTCAAGGTCACTTCCGGCTCCACCCCTGAGATTGCCGACTTTGTCAATGATTTATATGGTACCATCATCACCGCCGGAACCTTCAAGGCCAGCTCCATTAAAGTGGCCGAGGCCGCCAAGGTCATTGAAAATACCCAGCGTGACGTCAACATTGCCCTGATCAACGAACTGGCCCTGATCTTCAACCGCTTGAATATTGACACCCTTGAGGTTTTGAAGGCGGCCGGAACCAAGTGGAACTTTCTTCCATTCCGACCCGGCCTGGTCGGCGGGCACTGCATCGGTGTCGATCCCTACTACCTGACCCACAAGGCGCAGGAAGTCGGCTACCATCCGGAAATGATCCTGGCCGGACGGCGGCTCAATGATGACATGGGCCGTTACATTGCCTCTGAAATCGTTAAGCTGATGCTGAAAAAACGCATCCACGTGGCTGACGCCAATATTCTTATCATGGGATTGACCTTTAAAGAAAACTGTCCGGACCTGAGAAACACCCGGGTTGTGGATATCATTGAGGAACTTGGCAGTTACGGGGCCAATATCGAGGTCTATGACCCTTGGGCGGATCAGAATGAAGCTGAGCGGATGTATGGGGTGACCATGATCAAAGAGCTACCGATCAACCATTATGACGGGGTGGTTCTGGCCGTAGCCCACAGGGAATTCACCGATCTTGGTGCCGAAGACTTCAAGAAAATGTGTCGACAGCTCGCCGTGGTCTACGACGTCAAGCACGCCCTGCCGGTGGAAATCGTCGACGGCGGCCTGTAAAAAAGAAGCCACCGGATTGGAGAGAAGGCCAAGGAATCTCCCTTGGCCTTTTCACAG
>CAZPXI010000064.1:2942-5180 GCA_964590715.1 uncultured Desulfobulbus sp. | reverse complement strand
GCCCAAGCTGTTCTTCCAGGGCCTCAACGCTGATAACCGGCAAGCGGCAGGTATAATCACGACAGACATAGGCGGTTGCCACTTCATCCTGCATGGCCACAGTCCGGATAAAGGGCAGTTTTTGGCCTAAAAACTTCTGATTCTCAGCTCCGTCTGCCAAGAGGACAATGCGGGCCGGGTTAAAAAAGGAATTGGCCACCGCCAGCATGACCCGGGTATCGGCCTTACCTCTTTTACCGGCTATGACCAGTTGCTCGGGCTTCTCCTGCAACCGGTCAAGGACACAGAGCATCTGGAACAGAGCCGGCGGATAGGTGTTGATCTGGGAGCTGAACGCATCAAGAGTCTCCCGGGACTTGAGCTGCCATTTTTCATTTGCCGTCAACCGTCCCAGCCGCAGGAGATTCATAGCCAGAATTGAGTTTGGAGCAGGCAGCGCCCCGTCATAATCGCTTTTCAAACGCAGGGGTACATTGTCATCGGCAAGGGAATCAAAGAAACCTCCTCCCTCAGTATCCCAAAAAAGACGAATCGATGTTTCCGTCATTTCCAGGGCCCAGGCCAGCAGCTCCGGATCCTGCTCCACCTGATACAACTCCAGCAGTCCTGCAACCAGAAACCCGTAATCGTCAAGTTGACCGGAAAGCCCGGCCTCACCGTCCCGGTATCTTCGTTTAAGGCTTCTGGTAGAATCATCATAGAGCTCGGTCCGAATAAAACGGGCGGCAGCCCGTGCCCCGTCAACCATGTCCTGTTCCTGCAGGATCGAACCTGCCCGGGCCAGAGCGCCTATCATCATTCCGTTCCAGGCGGTTATGATCTTATCGTCAAGATGTGGATGCACCCGTTGTTCCCGCTTGGCAAACAATATACTTCGTGACTGTGCAAGCGAGTTCTCGATCGCATCCACGGCCATGGAAAAATGTTGTGCCGCCTCTTCAGCAGAGTGGGCCAGGTAGAGAATATTGCGGCCTGTAAACTCCTTCTGCGGATCGTTCAGGGCATTGCCGTTAAACTCGACCCCATAGCAGAAATTAAAAATATTTGCTGCTTTTGCACCAAGGGTTTTAACGATTTCCTCTTCCGTCCACAGGTAATAGGCTCCTTCGCTATGACTGCCGGCCGCGTAGGGATCCTCACTGTCGGCATCTTCAGCCGAATAGAAACCACCGCCGGGATCACGCATATCCCGCAGGACATATTCGGCGATTTCATGGGCCACCGCAGCATACCGTTTATCTGCTGTAATCTGGAAGGCATCAAGATACGAATTGAGCAACTGGGCCTGATCGTAGAGCATTTTTTCAAAATGGGGTACCCGCCACTGCTCGTCCACTGAATAGCGATGAAATCCACCCCCGAGATGGTCATAAATACCGCCCTTTGCCATGGCCTGCAAAGCCGCCAGGGCCATATCAAGATAATGGTTATTTCCCTCCGTGTGATAGAACTGGAAGAGGAAATTCAAGGTTACGGGTCGGGGGAATTTCGGCGCACTGCCAAAGCCGCCGTATTTGGTATCCACACTCTCGGTTAAAGACGCCAGAGCCCGTTTAGTCACATCAGCTTCAATCTTGCCGCTCGGCCTCAGGTAACCGCCCTTAATGGCATGGATCAACTTGTCCGCGGTCTGCTGCAACTCATCTCTGCGCCCCTGCCAGGCGGTATGGACAGCCTCCAGAATTTCGGGAAAACCCGGGCGCCCGTACATCCCCGTGGGCGGAATATAGGTGGCTGCGTAAAAGGGCTTGCCGTCGGGAAACAGAAACACCGACATCGGCCAGCCACCAGAGCCGTTCAAAGCCTGGGTCGCCGACATATACATCTGATCAATATCGGGCCGCTCTTCCCGATCCACCTTGATAGAGATAAACCACTTGTTGAGCAGTGCGGCAATCTCAGGATTTTCAAAGGATTCACGGGCCATGACATGGCACCAGTGACAGGTGGAATAGCCGATGGAGAGAAAAATCGGTTTATCCTCCTTTTTGGCCCTGGCAAAGGCTTCTTCACCCCAGGGATACCAATCCACAGGGTTATAGGCGTGCTGCAGCAGATAAGGACTCTTCTCCCCGATTAACCGATTGGTTTTCCCTTCCATACTGTTACTCCCGGTTCTTTCAACCTGACCCTGTGCGCCCCGAGCATATGCAAAAGGAGATGTTATGACAGGCTGTATGATCATTAAAAAAAGTGCAATCCAAAGAGCCACTTTGCGGAAGGCCATATCCAGTCGAC
>CAZPXI010000064.1:0-2842 GCA_964590715.1 uncultured Desulfobulbus sp. | reverse complement strand
GGACTCCAAGTACTTTATTACTTTTATTTTTCTTTTTATTTTTATTCTTACAACAGGAGGAACCAACATGAAGAAATTGATTCTCGCAACAATCGCCTGCGCCTTTATCGCCGGCCCGGCCCTTGCCGATGATTTTGCAACCGAGCAGGCCAAGACCCTGGGTGATATCATCGTCAAGATGGATCAGGCCAAAGAAAATCCGGCCGTACTGAATATTCTGACCAGTAAAAGAAACTGCGTGGAAGCAGCCACAAATATTGAGGGGCTTCAGGAGTGCATTGCTAAATTTCCCATTCAGCCTACCGATACAACAGCAAAAAAATAGAACAGATGCCCCTGCAGGGGAACAATACTTTTCCCGGCCAGGGCTGCTCAACAGGCGGCTCGATCTCCCCCCGAGTCGTCTGTTGTGCATTTCTATATTTTGTCTATTTTTTGTATTTTTTGTATTTTTTGTATTATTCACCTATAATCTTGACCAATACCCGTTTCTTTCTCCGACCGTCGAATTCACCGTAGAAGATCTGTTCCCAGGTTCCGAAATGGAGTTTCCCTTCAGTGACCGCAACCACCACCTCCCGGCCCATAACCTGCCTTTTCATGTGGGCATCGGCGTTATCCTCATAGCCGTTATGGCGATACTGTTCCACCGGCGCATGGGGTGCCAGCTTTTCAAGCCACACCTCATAGTCATGATGGAGACCGGATTCATCATCATTGATAAAGACCGAAGCGGTTATATGCATGGCATTGACCAGGCACAACCCTTCCTGAATTCCGGACTCGGCCAGGCATGAATCCACCTCAGAGGTGATATTGATAAAGGCCCGGCGGGTGGGCACTTCAAACCAGAGTTCCTTAAAATAACTTTTCATAGCATCACCTCTTCTACTTTCTGGAAGGAATCATTTTTGTGTTTTTTGTGATATTTTTTTTGTCCATGTCAGAACGTCTGCAAAACCAGCATGTTCCATGCGGCCATAGAGTGAATGGCGCAGCAGTTTTGCCCGAATCAGGCGCGGAGACGAAAGGCCGCAGAGAAATCGGGCCTGCTGCCTGGATGTTGCCAGGGCCTCGGGATGGTCCATGCAGAGTTGCCGCAAATCGTCAACAAGCGCGTCATCCATCATATCCGGATCGGATGCCCGCCGGCAGACAACTTCATTTTTTCCACTAAGACAGAACGAACAATGACCGCAATCACCCTCCAGATCTTCGCCGAAATAGTTGAGGAGAAATCTGGTCTTGCAATCTTCATGGTTGACCAGATCCAGGACCAGCTGCAGACGACTTAAATCGCTTTGCTCACGGTGGCCGAAACGGGCAACAAGTTTTTCTTTTAATTTTTCTTTATTTTCTTTAAATATTTCCGGATCAATCGTATCAAGTGCAGCTCTGCGGAACCCGATCCGGGCGCCGGTCACCTCAAGGACCAGGTCGCCGGATTGTTCAAGATAATCCAGGGCGGTGATAATCCGCTTTCTCGGGCTGCCGGTTTTTTCAACCGCTTCATCCAGATCAATGGTAAACCAGACCTTTTTCTTGACCGCGCAGGAAAACAGGCTGCGTAAAAATGCCTGGCGATCGGCGTCAAACCGGGCCAGCATTTCGGCGGACGGCTTCAGGGGTTTAAACTTATAGGCCGCATAAAAGGGGCCGGTGGATTTAATCACCCCTTCAAGTTCGAGATAGGTGAGCAGGGTCTTGACAACCAGGGGCCGCATATCAAATCGATTTCCCAGTTCATAGACTGCGCAATCAAAATACTCATCCCGTTCCAGGATAAAATCGACAAAAGCACGTACACAAGCATCTTCCGGGGTGTCGCCGTAGACAAAATTCTCAAGGATAAGCAGGTCGGCGGCACTGCCCAGCACCAGACAGATCGACGGGTTGCCGTCCCGCCCTGCCCGACCGATCTCCTGGGCATAATTTTCCAGGCTCTTGGGCAGGTTATAATGATACACATAACGAATATTACTCTTATCAATGCCCATGCCGAAGGCGATGGTGGCAACGACAATTGCGGTATCCGAGGCCATGAACCAGTCCTGCACCTCCCGGCGCAGTTCATTTTTCAGGCCCGCATGATAGGCCCGGGCAGGATAACCGGCTTCAACCAGCAATTGGGCCACCTGCTGGGCGGTCTTTTGCAGGGTGACGTAAACAATGGTCGGGCCGGGCTGGTTTGCACCGATATGCTGCAGAAGAGCCTGATCCGGATCCTTGGCCGGAGCAAAGAGCAGGCGCAGGTTTGGTCGGTAAAAACCGGTCTGAACCGCATCCTGTTCGGCAATGGCAAAGCTCTGCCTGATATCGGCTGCGACCTTGGGGGTTGCGGTGGCGGTCAGCGCCAGGACTGAAGGGACACCAAAGGTTGCGGTCAGCTCCGCCAACTTGAGATAATCCGGGCGGAAATTATGGCCCCACTCGGAAATACAATGGGCCTCGTCAATCACCATCACTGAGAGCTGCAGTCGTGAAACCAGACCGACAAAACGTTCGTTGGCAAAACGTTCCGGGGCCACATAGAGCAGTTTTAATCCATTTTGATGCAGCTGCTCGTAGATTGCATTGATCTCATCAAGGCTCAGAGACGAATCAAGACGGGCAGCAGAAACGCCCTTGGAAACAAGGAAATCCACCTGATCTTTCATCAAGGCCATGAGCGGTGAAACCACCAGGGTCAGACCGGGCAGATGCAGGGCCGGGAGCTGATAACAGAGACTCTTGCCCTGGCCGGTGGGAAAGATTGCCAGGGCCGAACGGCCGTCAAGAACCGCCGAGATGACTTCCTCCTGGCCGGGCAGGAAGGCTTCAAAGCCAAAGACCTGTTTAAGGG
>CAZPXI010000063.1:0-11240 GCA_964590715.1 uncultured Desulfobulbus sp. | reverse complement strand
TGATCGCTTATCCCGAACTGAAGGGGAAGGGCAGTCCCATGCTGACCCAGAACCGTCAGTTCCAATGGATGAGTATCGGTTCCTATATCTATCCCCTTGTCCCTGCATCTGCGGCTACACTGCTCAACAATGGAGGGCATGATGTTCTGTGGTATGACGGCATTGCCGAGCATCTCTCCTATGATCATTTTCTGAGTACTGTTGAGACCGAGCGACCGGATCTTCTGGTCATGGAGAGCAAAACTCCGGTCATCAAACTGCACTGGTCCATTGTCCGGGATGTGAAAAAGATTTCCCCGGATATTAAAACCGTCCTCATGGGCGACCATGTGACGGCCATGCCGGAGGAATCTCTCCAGGCATCTCCGGTTGACTTTATCCTGACCGGCGGGGATTACGACTTTTCCCTTAAAGGATTGGTCGATGCCCTGTCCGGGCAGGGCAATATGCCTTCGGGCGTGTATTTCCGGGAAGGGGAGGCCATCAAGAACAGCGGGCCGTTTTCCCTGCAGGGAAATGATCTGAACACCCTGCCCTTTATTGATCGTGATCTGACCAAGGCGCACCTCTACTATGAAAAGTGGAAGAAACGGGAACCGTTTCGATATACCATGGCCGGTCGGGACTGTCAGTGGGGCAAGTGTACGTTCTGTTCCTGGACGACGATTTATCCCAATTTCAGAACCCGGACGGTGGAGAGCCTGCTGGACGAGATTGAAATGCTTGTCAGCCGATACGGGGTCAAAGAGATCTTTGATGACAGCGGTAATTTTCCGGCCGGCGGCTGGCTGGAAAAATTCTGCCACGGCATGATTGAGCGCGGTTTGAACAAAGAAATCCTTTTTTCCTGCAACATGCGTTTTGACTATCTTGTCAAACGTCCGGAACTCCTGGATCTCATGAAAAAGGCCGGGTTCCGGAAAATGAAATCCGGTCTGGAATCGGCCAATCAGGCTACTCTGGATCGGATCAGGAAAAATATCAAGGTCGATGATATTGTCGAGGGCTGCCGTCTTGCCACCGAAGCGGGAATAGATATCCAGCTCACCGTCATGGTCGGTTACCCCTGGGAAACCAGGGCGGATGCCGAGCGTACCCTTGAACTTGCCAGATCGCTCATGGCCAGGGGGCATGCTGAAATGCTGCAGGCCACGGTCATGGTGCCCTATCCCGGAACCCCGCTCTTTAAGGAGGCCATTGAGAAAGGGTGGATCTGCTTTGAAGATCCCACGGCCTGGGAGCGCTATGATATGACGGAACCGGTGTTCACCATGCCTGATATGGAGGGGGAAGAGGTTATGAAGATGTGCAGTGATATCTACAAATCCTTCATGACCCCTAAGTTTATCCTCCGGCAACTGCTGAAGATCAGAAAGCTGGAAGATCTCAACTATGTTGTTCGGGGAGGGAAAGCGGTGTTCGGGCATATTCTTGATTTTGCTAAGATACGCTCTTAAAACAGACCGGTTGTTTTTGCGGATTCACTGTGCTGTATTTTAATGGAATTCAGGTTGCCAGAGGGATAGCTGCAATTCTGATTGTCCTGTATCACGCATCTGTATGGTCCGGTGAATATTATGCAAAGGTCTATAACGGATTTTTTAATTTTGGCTACATCGGAGTTGATTTCTTTTTTGTTTTAAGCGGATTTCTCATATTTTATCTGCATAAGGGGGACGACAGGGGCGGGGCGGCGTGGAAAAAATATTGTATGAAAAGGATCATTCGGATCTATCCGCCTTTTCTTCCTGTTTCCATCCTGCTGCTCCTGGTCTACTTGAACTTTCCGGACCTCCCCAAAGGCGATAAAACAATCGGTATCATTCCAAGCCTGTTGCTCATCCCGTCCGGGAATGCGCCCGCCCTGGTCATATCCTGGACGCTGATGCATGAAATGTTGTTTTACACTTTTTTTTCTTTATATTTTTTTTGCAGACGATGTTTTTTTATTTTCGCTGCACTCTGGATTGGACTGATATGTACCCGTATCAATACCGTTGAAAACAACGCTCTGTTTTCCTTCCTTCTCAATGTGCATAATCTGGAATTTTTCTTTGGTGTTGCAGTCGCCCTTGCCGCTGATAAGTACAACAAATCGTATAAAATATTCTTTACCATCGGTATTCTTTTAGTTGTGTTTTTTGTCATGGGCTCGTATCTCAATATTCAATGCCCTCCTGCTGTGCAGGGTGATTTTGTATTTTTATACCTTGGTGTTGCCTTTTCATGCATTGTCTACGGCCTTTATGGGCTGGATGCCAGCGTAACCGTTCGATACCCGTCTTTTTTACTGTTTTTAGGGGTTGCCTCCTATTCTATTTATCTGGTTCATTTCCCTTTGCTCTCGGTGTTAAACAGGGGGGCAGCTCTTCTCTATCCGCAGATCGTGCCGTATCAACAGCTGCTTTTTTGGGGCATCGTTGCACTCTGTACCGCTGCAGGTCTGCTGTATCATCTCCTGTGGGAAAAAAGGGTAACAGGGTATTTAAAACATAGGTTGATTGTGTCTTCCTGATTGTTTCACTCATCTTTTGGATTGAGGAACAATGTTATTAACTTAGGGCTCGCTCATAAATAACTTAGATATGACTGAAATTCATTCCTCTGCCTCATCCAATGCGTCGCAGGCGAGCAACACTTATGACCGAACAACGGTGCCGCTGCTCGGGGTCGAAATCGACGCCCTTGATACCAGGGGCCTCTGCCGGAGAATTGTCGACTTTGCCGGCTGCGATTCAACCCACAGCGTTATGTATGTCAACGCAGACTGCATGCTGATAACATTGAAAAATGAAGCATACCGACAGGTGCTCAACAATGCCGACCTGGTCTATGCCGACGGGGTTGGGGTTGTGTATGGCGCAAAACTGTGGGGCCATACGCTGCCGGGTCGATCAACCGCAGCTGATTTTATGTCGGATTTCTGTCGAGCCTTTGCCGAAAGCGGTCTGCGGGTCTTTTTTCTCGGCGCCAAACCGGGTGTGGCCCGTGCTGCAGCGGATCGATTGATGGCAGATATTCCAGGCCTGCTGATCGTCGGTACCCATCACGGCTACTTTACCGCAGGCGAAACTGCACAGGTCATTGCCGAGGTGAATGGAGCCCGGCCTGATATCGTGGTCATCGGCTTTGGTGCACCGGCGCAGGAACTCTGGATGCGGGATTATGGCGGACAGCTGAACGCATCGGTTCTCTGGGGGGTCGGCGGCCTGTTTGATTTTCTTTCCGGCCGGACACCACGGGGCCCTCAATGGCTTCTGGACCATGGATTCGAGTGGTTGTGCCGCTTGACGGCGGAGCCCAAAAGGCTCTGGCGCAGGTATCTGCTGGGCAATACGAAATTTGTGCTTACTCTGCTCTGGCACCGGTATGTACTGCGCGAGTGAAAAAAGTAATATGGAGTCTTTGATGCAAAAAAACATATTGGGAATTTCTGCATTCTACCATGACAGTGCGGCGGCATTGGTTGTCGACGGCGTGCTTGTTGCAGCTTCCCAGGAGGAACGGTTTACCCGGAAAAAACATGACCCTGCTTTTCCGGCCGGTGCGATTCGTTTTTGTCTGGAATCCCAACAACTCAAACTCTCGGATATTGATTACATTGTCTTTTATGAAAAGCCGATGATCAAGTTTGAGCGCCTGCTGGAGACCTATCTGTCCTACGCCCCGCAGGGACTGCCGTCTTTTTTAAAGGCAATGCCGGTCTGGCTCAAAGAAAAGCTGCTGCTGAAAAGTACGTTGAAGAAGGAACTTGCCGCCTTAGAAGGCATTAAAATCAAAGAGCTGCCGCCCTTGATGTTCACCGGGCACCACCAGTCCCATGCCGCTTCAGCCTTTTTCCCTTCTCCCTATGCCGAAGCCGCGGTGTTGTGTGTCGATGGAGTAGGGGAGTGGGCTTCAACCAGCGTCTGGATGGGGAAGGGCAACACCCTGGATCCCCTGCTGGAAATTAATTTTCCCCATTCTCTTGGCCTGCTCTATTCCGCATTCACCTATTACACCGGTTTCAGAGTGAATTCAGGTGAATACAAACTCATGGGTCTGGCTCCCTATGGTGAGCCCGTGTACGCCGACCTGATCCGTGAGCATTTGATCGATGTCAAAGAGGACGGCAGTTACCGCCTGAATATGGAATATTTCAATTACGCCACCGGTCTGACTATGACCAGTAAAAAATTCCATACACTCTTCGGCGGTCCGCCGAGAAAGCCGGAGTCGGAACTGACCAAAAAGGAAATGGATATTGCCCGTTCCATTCAAGTGGTCACCGAAGAAATTGTGCTCAAGATCGCCCGGTTTGTCAAAGAAAAGACCGGGGCGGACTATCTCTGTCTTGCAGGCGGAGTGGCCCTGAACTGCGTTGCCAACGGCAAGCTGCTGCGGGAGAATCTTTTTAAGGATATATGGATTCAGCCGGCGGCCGGTGATGCCGGTGGTGCCGCCGGAGCCGCCTATTCGATATGGTATGAGTATCTGGGCCGGCCACGGAACGCGGACGGAGAACATGATGATACCGGCGGTTCCTACCTGGGGCCTGCTTTTGACCGGCAGGAGATAACAACATATCTTGACGGCATCAATGCACCGTACAGGGAACTCTCGGATGATGCAATGATATCGGAAGTCGCCGCCATTCTGGCCGGAGAACATGTTATCGGCTGGTTCCAGGGTAAAATGGAATTCGGGCCCAGGGCGCTGGGTGCTCGATCCATTATCGGGGATGCCCGCAGTACAAAGATGCAGTCGATTATGAATTTAAAGATAAAATACCGGGAATCCTTCAGGCCGTTTGCGCCGATTGTCCGGGCCGAGGAGGTCTCCAACTGGTTTGACATCGATCGGAAGAGTCCTTATATGCTGTTGGTAGCGGATGTTAAAAAAGACAAGCAGATTGAAATGTCGGAAGACCAGCAGCAGCTCTTCGGTATTGAAAAACTCAATATACCGCGGTCGCAGATCCCGGCGGTGACCCATGTTGATTATTCCGCCAGGATCCAGACCGTCCATAAGGAGACCAACCCGAAACTCTGGAAGCTGTTTGTTGCTTTTCAGGAGCTCACCGGTTGTCCGGTATTGATAAACACCTCTTTCAATGTCCGGGGCGAACCCATCGTCTGTACGCCTGAGGACGCCTATCGCTGTTTCATGCGTACCGAGATGGATTACCTGATCATGGAAAACTGTATCCTGACCAAGGAAGACCAGCCTGCAAAGGAAAAGGACGAGTCCTGGAAAGAAGAATTTGAACTGGATTAGTGCCTTGCTCATCAGTTTCTGCCATAAAAGACAGATAGCGAAGAGTTCTAGAAAATGAGATGGTGATTCTTGTGAGATTTACCACAATGTAGGGTGGGCATCGCCCACCAAAAGAAGCGACCAGGTTCCCAAAAAAGGTGGGCAGTGCCCACCCTACGGATATTGCTTTCACAAAATTATCAGGGTTGCGGGTAAAGCCCGTTTTGGAGGAATGAAATGGATACACCGCCACGTCTGGATGCACAAGGGTATCGTAAGTTCGGCTTGACAACGGGTTCCATCATCGGCCTGTTGTTCGGGTTGTTTTTCCCCTGGTTGTTTGAGCGGCCGATTCCGCAATGGCCCTGGATTATCACCGCCGTCCTGGTTATCTGGGCCTTGGTGCTGCCCAAAACCCTGTCGATCATCTACGGCCCCTGGATGCGTTTTGGCCATATAATCGGCGCCATAAATACTAAAATAATTTTGACCGTGCTGTTTTTTGTCGTCTTTACGCCGGTCGCCATGATTTTGCGGCTGATGGGCAAAGATATGATGCATAGAAAAATTGACGACACTGCCGTCAGCTACTGGCAGGACAGTGAAAAACAAGACGTTGAACATATGGAAAGGAGTTACTGATGTTTGAGTTACTGGCGGATTTATGGGGTTTTATGAAGGTCCGGAAAAAATTCTGGCTGGCACCTATTATCCTGACCCTGCTCCTGTTGGGCTTTTTGATCGTGCTCTCGCAGGGCTCGGCAATCGCGCCATTTATTTATACCTTATTTTAAGCCGATTTTTCCTGGTATATCGCAGCTGGAGGATTGATGGGGAAAATAAGTAAAATACTTTTCTTGAACGGGGCAGTTCTGTTGGGAATTGTCCTGTTCCTGAATTTTTTCTTTCTGCTTTTAAATGTTCTGGACAACTCTCTGCTCAGCCCGTTTAAAAACGATCCCAGGGCGGAAGTTGCCAATTATCCGGACAAGGAATTCGGCAAGGAGATCTTTAAGGATTTTGCCGGCCTCGGGACGGAATATCGGCCCTTTGTCGGTTGGCGTCGGCTTGAGTATCACGGCAAAACGGCCAATGTCGACGCGGACGGGATCCGGATTAATCCCGGCTATAAGGATGATTCCGGCTTGAAGCGGGCGGCTTTTTTCGGTGGCTCCACCATGTGGGGAACCGGTGCCGATGATAACGGAACCATCCCGGCCCTGGTTCATGCCTTGAACCCGGACATCTCAACGATTAATTATGGGGAAACAGGGTATAACAGCCGTCAGAACCTCGAAATGCTGATCAATGAATTGAATGAGGGAAAGCGTTTTGATTATGTTATTTTTTATGACGGCGTCAATGAAATAGGCGGCTGCCATCCGCAGGCAAAGGCATATCATCATGGTCAGGAATCCGTGTACCGGCAGAAACTCGACCCCTCGCCTTCCGGTCTGTTGACAAACTATTTCTTCCCGACCCTTGAGCTGTCGAAAAAAATCGGAAAAATGTTTTTTAATCAGAAATTTTATACTAATTATGTCTGTGATGAAAATCCGGACAAGGCCCGGCAGGTCGCGGAAACGATGTTCTTTAACTGGAACCTCGCCAGGACAATATCGGAAAAGTACGGGGCTACCTTTATCGGCCTCCTGCAGCCGGTGGCCTATATCGGTTCTCCGGAAACACAACACCTGGACCTGGATTTAAACGATAAACTCGGCAAACAGTATAAGGCCGTCTATCCCATCATGATGGATATGCTCAAGAAAAAAAATATTCCCTGGGCCTATGACCTAACCGACAGTTATAATGGTTCGGAATATATTTACGTTGATCACTGTCATGTAAGTAAAAACGGCAACGAGCGCATTGCCCGCCGAGTCGTCGACATCCTTGAGAATCTGCAGTAGAAACTTAAATACTGAGCGATAAGAGCAGGTGTTGCCCCAGCTCTTTAAACCGGAAACCCGGAACGTGGAAGAGATGAATATTTTAGGAATTTCAACATGCTCTCATGATGGTGCAGCCTGCCTGATCCGGGACGGTGCTGTTCTTGCCGCAGCCCGGGAAGAGCGCTTTTCAGGAAACACAACAAAATCTTCTCTTCCCGGCCAATCCATCGTCTATTGCCTCAAGCAGGCGGAGATTGATGTTGAAGAGCTGGATTGTATCGCCTTTGACGGCAAACCGCTTCTCACGGCCCAACGAATGTTGACGACCTGTCTTGCCTCCGTTCCGAGCGGACTAGGTTCGTTTCTTACTGAAATGCCGCAATGGCTTGAACAGAAACTGTGGCTGAAGAGAAGTATTGTTCAGGAAACAGGCTTTCAGGGGAAAATTATTTTTCCGGAGCACCATGAAACCCTTGCCGCTTCAGCCTTCTTTCCCTCTCCGTTCCAGGAGGCGGCCTATCTGATAGTGGACGGTGCCTGCGAATGGGCAACCGCAAGTTACGGTCTTGGTGATGAGGAGGGAATTTCCGTTCTGGCTGAGATGCGATTCCCCCATTCCCTGGGCCTGCTCTACTCGGCCTTTGCCCGATATTCAGGGCTTAAGGGTGATTCCGATGAAGATGTGCTGGTGGAAGCGGCTTCCTCCGGTGTGCCGAAATATAAGAGCCTGATTTTATCGAACTTGATGGATCTCAAGGAGGACGGTTCCTTCAGGCTGAATATGGATTTTTTTGAGTATCAAGCCGGTTTGCTTGTGGCAGGTGCACGGTTTGCCGAACTCTTCAGCCGACCGGCTAGAGCTGCCGGGGAGCCTTTAACGGCACTGGATATGGATCTGGTCTGTTCCATCCGGGCGGTTATTGAGGAAATCATCTTCAAGATGGTGGAACATCTGCATGCACGGACAGGGCGGAAAAATCTCTGTCTCAGCGGGTGGTTGTTTCGTAATTGTGTGGATAGCGGCCATATTCTTCAGCAATCATCCTTTGATGATCTCTGGGTTCAGCCGGAGGCGAACGGCGCAGGTGCCGCCCTTGGTGCCGCCCTGTTTGCCCGGCACCAGTATCTTGGCAACACGGAAACGGTTGCCGTAACCGCTTAAATTAAAAAAACTGCAGAAACAGGTAGGAAACCGTATATGACAGGCAATAAAAACACCCTAGACAGCGGCGGATTACGCAGGTGCGGGATCCTGTTTAGTGTTGTCCTGGCCTTGGCGGCCTGGTCTTTTCTCTGGAAGGATCGTTCCGGCGGCTTTATCTTCACCATGAGCGCGTTCCTTCTGCTCTCTTTGACCCTGTTTAAGCCTCAGTTGATTAAGGGCCCGTACCTGTTATGGACAAAGGTGGAAGGCGTTTTGGTGCAGTCCGTGGTCAAGGCCGGTTTAACCCTGTTTTTTATTGTTTTCCTGCTGCCCCTCGGTCTGCTGGCCAAACTGCTGAAGCGGGATCTCCTGGGCGTCAGGATGCCCAAAGAGAGCTCGAGTTACTGGGACAGGGGACCGGAGAGCTACTGGATTCCCAAAAAAAAGGCCCGTGCCGGTCTAGAGCGGTATGAAAAACAGTATTAAATCGTTGGCCGATCCCTCTCCATTCCGGATCAGGCGAAATCCTTCAGCTGATCGTCTCTGCGGTATCCACCGGGTGGAATGAGGGTGGGGGAGGCTGAACAGGCAAAGACCGGAACCGAGCCGGGGGAAACATCATCCCCGGAAGATATGGCCGCCGCCGGCTGGTTGCAGAGGGTTCGTACGCTGCCGGCATGGGCACGAACCAATAAGGGCTTGATCTCCCTTGGCGACCAGATGGTTGCCAGTGCGACCAATTTCCTGACTGGAATCATTATTGCCCGGAGTTGCAGTAAAGAGGAATTCGGCCTCTATATGCTCTGTTTCAGTATTGTCGTGTTTGTGCTTGAGGTGCAGACAGCGCTTATCTCTTCGCCCTACATGGTGTACAGCCCCCGGCTTGAAGGCAGGCGTCATGCCGCCTATATGGGGAACTCGCTCTTTCAGCAGTTTCTGCTGATTCTGCTGGTTCTGCTTGGTCTCTCCGCAGGCCTGGCGCTGGCTGTGCGGGGCGTGGGCCCGGAAGGGCTGGCACCGGTGCTGCCGATCCTGATTCTGGTTATCTGGGCCCTCATGCTCAGGGAGTTTATCCGCAGGATCTGTTTTGCCGGGCTGGAGATGATGACCGCTTTTTTTGTCGACGCCACTGTGGCCCTGGTCCAGCTCGGCGGCCTGTTGCTGCTGGCCTGTTACAACCTGCTGACCGCCGGTACCGCATATTACGGCATCGGTCTTGCCTGCGGCCTGACCTGTGCAGGCTGGTTTTTTCTAAGGCGCAGCTCGTACTCGTTTAGAAACAGCCATATCAAAGAGGATTTCAAGAAAAATCTTTCTTTCGGTAAGTGGATGTTTGCCAGCTGTCTACTCTGGGCCCTGGGCATGAACCTCTACCCGTGGCTGCTGGCCTTTTATCATGGCACCGGTGCAACCGGTGTCTGGGCGGCCTGTTACGGAGTGATTGCCATTGCCAACCCTCTGCTGCTTGGGATACAGAACTTTCTCGGACCGAAAATCGTCCAGTCCTGCACTGCCGACGGCCGGGAAGGTTTATCCAGGTTTGTGAAAAAGGTCACTTTGTACTATGTATTGATTATCCTGCCGCTGGCCCTTTTCCTCTGTATCTTCGGTGACCGGCTGGTGATCTTGTTTTATGGTGAAAAATACGGCGGCAATGGCCGGGTGGTTGCCGTCCTGGCACTGTATCTGTTAACCCTGGCTGGAGCATTTACCCTGTCACGTGCCCTGCTGGCACTGGAGCAGGCGAGGATCTATTTTATGGCCAACATCGTCCCTCTGGTTGTCATGCTTACTCTTGGCCTGTATCTGGTCAAGGAGCTGGGGGTTATCGGCGTTGCCTTTGGCCTTCTGGCCGGAGCGGTCACCACGGCGATAATGATGACTACCATTTTTGTCGGCTTAATGAAAACGGGTCGTAACCCGGTTTAGATACGGAGCAGCGACTGGAATGGAGAATGTCCGTGGAATTTATACTATCAGGTGGAAGCTGGTTCTACTGACCTTTGTCGTCTTGCTGGTTATCTTCGGCCTGTCAACGCCCTTTAATTTTGAATGGCCGAGACTGGTCAAGTTTAAGGAGTTGAGTTCCAGCACCTCGGCTTTTGTCGCCCGAATCGAACACGGCAACCTGGGGCGCCAGATCGGTCTGCTGATGCTGGCGGCCTTTTCCATGCTCAGTCTTGCCAAAACGGAAAACCGTTTTCGGGTCAACCTTCCCACCGGCTGGATATTTCTCCTGTATCTTGGCTGGATCCTGCTCAGTCTTTCTTGGTCCTTTGACCTGTTTTTTACCCTGCGGCGGGTTATAACCATTTATATTCTCTGGGTGTCGGCCGTCATCTTTGCAGGCCGCTATTCCCTGCGCGAGCTCGCATTTCTGGCTGTTCTGGTGACCGGTTCAACCCTTGTTCTTGGTTTCGGCAACGAACTGCGTCTGGGTACCTTTGACCCTCCAAACGTATGGTGGCGTTTTTCAGGACTTTTTCATACCGTGTCCATGGGCTGGAACTGCGGAATCCTGGCCCTGGCATCCATGTTTTTGATAACCGATGAAAAGAGCCGGTTCCGTCGTTTTGCCCTATGGGGTATCCTTTGTACCGCCATCGTTTTTCTCCTGTTGACCAAGAGCCGGATGGCGGTTGCATCCACCCTGTTTACCATGGGACTGTACTGGTACCGGGTGATTTCCGGAAGGAACAAGACGTTCCTGGTGCTCGGCCTGGTCATTGCTCTCTGCCTTTCCTATCTCGCCCTGAGTGATCGCTGGGCATACTATGCCGGAGAGGCATCTACCCTCGGCCGCGGCGAAGCGGCCAAGGAGTCGGTCAGTGACCTGACCGGGCGACTGCCCCTGTGGAAATATTGTTTCAGGCGCTCAGCGGAGCGACCGATACAGGGCTGGGGATTCAACACCTTTATCAGTCCGAAAAATATGTTCGAGGTCGCCCGCAATGTCGGCTGGACCC
>CAZPXI010000062.1:0-11272 GCA_964590715.1 uncultured Desulfobulbus sp. | reverse complement strand
TCTCTTGACCCCCAGTCAAGCGCCTTACCAGCCTAGGCCACGTTCCGAACATATTGTAAAAACCAGTATGGCTGGGCCGCGTTTTCCACGCCACAGCCTTAACAATGACACTGTTATATTTTATAAAAACAGCATTGATCTCTCTATCAGCTACGGCTGTTGTTGTATCACCCAAGCCGTGTTTCTGTCAACCTTTACCTATTTTTTCTCGCACTGATTGAACTGATTTAAAATGGAGCGCAGTTCATCTTTTATCACAGAGAGTTTCCAGTCTACGCTTGTATTCTGTTTTTCCCCGGAAACCTGAAATGGACTATTCTCTTTCCCGGTCTTCAGCACTTTTCGAGCTCCAGAGATTGTATATCCCTCATCGTGCAGGAGCACTTTAATCTGCAAGAGATTTTTAACGTCGTTTCTTCTGTATAACCTTTGCTTTGATTTAGCTCTATGGGGTCGAATATTCTTAAATTCCGTCTCCCAATAACGCAATACATGGGGATCAACTCCAACAAGCTTGCTGACCTCTCCAATCCGGAAATATTTTTTTTCCGGTATCTGTCCTGCATTAAAGGACGATTGTTCCACAGATATTGTCACTCCATATCAAGAGATGAGCAACACATACAGCTCAAAGAGGGGGATGAACTCCGTTATTGTCTATTGTAGTTGAATATATGCCGGACAATACCCGAAGTCAACAGACAACGAACCTCAACTATTCAAGAGTTCTCTCAACCTTTTACTCGGCCTGAAAGAAACCATTTTTCTTTTGGTAATGGTCATGGGTTCACCGGTACGAGGATTTCTTCCCCGACGGGGTGCTTTATCCCTGACCATCAGTGTTCCGAACTGGACCAGTTTGATGGATTCTCCCTGAACAAGGGTTTCCTTCATGACCGAAAAAATCCTGTCGACCAGTTCAGAGGAATTACGCTGGGAAACTCCAAGTTGTTCGTTAATGGAGGCGGCCAGTTCTTTGCGGGTTACATTTTTCTTTTTCATATAATCAAGTTCCTTCACGATAGCGACCACCGAAACCGGTCATCAGGGAATTAACAATTTTTTCATGGATTCTGTCTACGGTTACATCATCAAGGGTCTTTTTGGGGGACCTGTAGGTAACCGACAAGGCAACGCTCTTCATTCCGGCTTCAATGGGCTTCCCGCTGTAGACATCAAAGATATCAACGGATTCCACATGTTCGGCCCTATGATTTCGAACAGCCTGAAGGAGATCGCCGGCCGGGACCTGTTCTGGAACCAGCAGGGCAATATCCCGTTTCATCATCGGGTATTTTGGAATTGAAACAAACTGCTTCTTCCGAACGGGCAGATCTTTGATCAGATCCAGATCGCACTCGAAAAAGAAGACCGGCTGCTTTATCCCCATATCCTGCAGAATATCAGATTTCACCAGACTCATGCGTCCGACTTCCTGCTCTCCATCAACAAGCGATATACAAGACGAGGCATCGGCATAGGGCTGGCAGGCCTCGGAAGTGATCACAAATTCAAGGGGACCGTTCGTACCCTGAATACGCAGTGAATCCAGAATGTCCTCGGCCAGTCCCTTGATATCGAGCAGATCCGACTGCTGATCGGAAAAAAACATGGGCGATGCACCGGGATATCTCAATCCGCTGCAGAGGGCACAGAGTTGATACCGTTCTTCCGGCTGAACGCCCTCTTCCTGTTGGATAAAAATCTTACCCACTTCAAACAATCTGAGATCGGGCTGCTGGTGATTGATGTTGCGCTGTACGTTTTCAAGCAGTCCGGGAAGCAGCATACTGCGCATGACCGCCTGTTCTTCGGTCAGTGGATTCAACAACCGCGTAACCTTGCGCCGTGCATCCTCTTCAGGCAGACGCATCAGATCAAGATGTTTTTCGTCAACAAAGCTGTAATTGATAGCCTCGTAAAATCCGCGTCCGGTACAGACGGCAGCCACGTCCTTCCGAAGGAGGCGCAAGCGATCACGATCAGGATAATCCATACCGATAGTGGGCATGGTGGTTGGAATCTCGTTATAGCCATAGAGTCTGGCTATTTCTTCAACAAGATCGACCTCTCGTTCTATATCGGGACGAAAGCTCGGCACAACCACATGAAGTACGGGTTCACCTGCTCCACCAACCTCAAATTCAATCGCCTGCAGGTAGGCTGCAATTTCCTCACTGCTGAGCGTCAGCCCGAGTAGGCGGCAGACCCGGTCCACCCTGAGATCCAGTTCAAAAAGAGGCTGACGACCCGGGTATTCATCGGCACCGTTCTCACTCACCGTTGCGCCGCTGAGCTCAACCATGAGCTGGACGGCCCGTTCCATGGCAAGCAGGGTGATATTCGGATCAACCCCGCGTTCAAAGCGGTAGGAGGCCTCAGATGGCAGGTTTAAGCGCCGGGCGGTCTTACGTATGGAAACAGGGTCAAAACAGGCCGATTCCAGTAATACTTCGGTGGTGGCCTCGGTCACTTCGGATTCCATTCCACCCATGACTCCGGCAACGGCAACCGGACCTTCCCCGTCGCATATCATCAACATGTCGGGCTCAAGGGTTCGTTCCACACCATCTAAGGTGGTAAACGTTCCATCACTCACCTGTGGGCAGCGAACACTGATTTTTCCCTGGCGAATCTTTTTGAAATCAAAGGCATGCAGGGGCTGTCCGTACTCAAGCATGACGAAGTTGGTAATATCAACGATGTTGTTGATCGGTCGCAGGCCGACTGCCAGCAGTTGCCGCTGCAGCCACCAGGGCGACGGCCCGATGGTGACACCGGTCAATTTACGGGCAGTATAACGCGGACAGAGCGCTGGATCGTCAATAGTGACCGAAAAATCTATACCAGTCCCGTCAAGAGCTGGTGCGTAGTCAACCGGCAACAGAAGTTTCTGCCCGGTAAACCCGGCGACCTCGCGGCCAATACCGAGAACAGAGGCGCAATCAGGTCGATTTGGGGTCAGATCAACCTCTATCATGGTATCACTCAGTTCCAGGGCCTCGGTCAAGGGAATGCCGGCGGCCAGCGCCTCTTCAAGCGCCATAATTCCCTGGTGATCTTCGCTGAGTCCAAGCTCACGGGCGGAGCACAGCATGCCCAGTGATTGTTCGCCGCGCACCTTTGCCTTTTTTATCTTCATACCGTCCGGAAGGCGCACTCCAGGCCTGGCCATGGCGGTTACCATGCCCTGGTATACATTGGGCGCCCCACAGACAACCTGAACAGTCTCCTCACCGGTATCGACCTCACACAGACTCAGACGGTCGGCATTTGGATGTTTTTGTACTGAGAGAACCTTGGCGGTGATAATCTTATCGAGTCCCTGGTACAGAGGTGTTACCGCATCTACTTCAAGACCAAGCATGGTCAGCTTTTCTGCAAGTTCTTCCGGGGCCAGGTCTTTGGTGGAAACAAAGGTAGAGAGCCAGCTGAGAGTAAATTTCATTTTAAATACCTGGCGTTACACTAAAAGAGATAAAACGGGCAAGAAATGTGACCGACGGTGACGCAACGGCTCATTGTACAAATGTCGGAGTTGCTCTTTAATTTTTGTGAGGCCATTAAAACTGTGAAAGAAAACGAAGGTCGTTTTCATAATAGAGCCGGATATCGTTAATGCCGTATTTCAACATGGCGATACGTTCAACTCCGAGGCCGAAGGCAAAACCGGAATACTCGTCCGGATCATAGCCGACCATTTTCATGACTTCAGGATCAATGAGCCCGGCACCTAAAATTTCTATCCAACCGGTCCGCTTACAGACCCGGCACCCTTCTCCCCCGCAGATGACACAGGCGATATCCACCTCGGCACTGGGTTCGGTAAAGGGGAAAAAACTGGGTCGAAATCGAACAGCCAGATCTTTGGAAAACATCTGCTGAAGAAAGCTGGTCAAGACGCCTTTCAGATCTGCAAAAGAGACATCACGATCAACTAGAAACCCCTCAACCTGAACAAACATCGGAGTATGGGTGATATCAGAATCACAACGGTAAACCTTGCCGGGCGCTATATAGCGAAGCGGTGGTTCCTGGGTCTCCATGATCCGTGCCTGCATGGGAGAGGTATGGGTGCGCAGGAGGATGGAATCGGACACGTAAAAGGTGTCATGCATGTCCCTGGCAGGATGATGTTTGGGAATATTGAGTGCTTCAAAGTTGTAATGATCGGTCTCAACATCCGGCCCTTCGGCAACGGCAAAACCCATTCCTTCGAAGACTGCACACATTTCCTCCATGACCTGGGTCACGGGGTGCAGTTTTCCGGAGGGAATCCGACGTCCGGGCAGACTCAGATCAAGCCTTTTTTTTGCCTGGGTACCTGCGCCTTGGGCAAGTTCCTTTTTCTTCTGCTCAAAGAGTGTGGTAATCTCTTTTTTAACGGCATTTGCCAACTGGCCGAGTTTGGGTCGATCCTCTTTGGAGACCTCACTCAGCCGTCGCATGACACCGCTCAGTGAGCCCCCCTTCCGACCAAGAAATTGTACCCGAAACGGTTCGAGCTCAGAGGCCTGAGAAATCCTCTGCAGGGATTCCACAGCCTCCGCTTTCAGACGGGATAGCTCTTCTTTCATAATATGCCGGGCGCGACTCAGGCTGACTGCAGGCCGGTTGCTTTCACTACCTGACTGAAGGCATTGGGGTCAACGATTGCAAGATTGGACAACACTTTACGGTCGAGTTCAATCTCGGATTTTTTCAGTCCGGAGATCAAACGAGAGTAGTTGGTTCCGTTGGTCTTGGCAGCAGCCCCGATCCGGATGATCCAGAGACGACGAAAATCCCGTTTTTTGGTACGCCGATCCCGATAGCTGTAGCAGAGGGCACGATCAACGGCCTCTGTAGCAGTTCTGAAAAGGCGGCTTTTTCCACCTCTGTATCCCTTGGCCAGCTTTAATACTTTATTTCTTCTGCGGCGTGCTTTAAAGCCGCGAGTTACGCGTGACATGCTTTTCTCCGTGTACGTCTATTGTATATTCCTTCAGGAATAGTAGTACGATAGCAAAAAATGAATAAAAAGAATCCTACAGGTACGGCAACATGCGTTTTACAGCCTTTCTATTGGCGTCAACGATCAACCCTGACTTGCGCAGGTTTCTTTTCCGTTTAGTAGATTTTTTGGTTAGGATATGCGAAGTAAACGCTTTACTCCGGCGAATTTTTCCGGAGCCGGTTGCTTTGAAGCGTTTAGCTGCTCCCCTGTTTGTTTTCATCTTGGGCATGGTCTTGTCTCCTTGCATAGACAGGTATTCACCTGTTTAAAGGTCATTATTGCATAACGTATATATAATTACAGGATGAACGCTTGCTGCGGCTGGCTGGAAAAAATATCTCAGGCCTTGGGTCCTACAAACATGACAAGCTGTCGTCCTTCCATTCTCGGTTCCTGGAGAATAACACAGTCTTCACGCAGGCTGTCGGCAATCTTATTGATCGCAGCCATCCCGACCGACTGAGCATAAATAATTTCGCGTCCGCGAAACCGCATGGTTACTTTAACTTTATTTTTCTGCTCAAGGAATTTTTTGATTTTCTTGATCTTAAAGTTAAGATCATGTTCTTCGGTTTTAGGCCTGAACTTTATTTCCTTGGTCTCTACAATGGTCTGTTTTTTCTTTGCTTCCTGCTGTTTTTTCTTCAGCTCATAGCGATACTTGTCAAAATTCATGATCCGGCAGACCGGTGGGTTAGCTTTACCGGAAACCTCGACCAGATCAAGATCCAAATCGTATGCTCTGTTTAAAGCATCTTTGGACGTGACCACGCCTATCTGCTCCCCCTCAGGGCCGACAAGCCTGACTTCCGGATAGGTTATCGCCTCATTGGTTTTGACTCGTATTTCTTCTCTCTGCGGTTGTTTTCTGCCCCGACGTTTGATGTTCGCTCCTCCAGTTAAACAGATCTCTTATGTTCTTCTTCTCTATACGGTCATTGCCTCTGCACACTCTTTCTCCACCATATCGGCAAAAGCCCGGGGTGTCATGGGCGGCAGATTCTCACCGTTCTTTTTGCGGACGGTTATAGTCCCGTCAGCCTTTTCCCTGTCTCCGACAATCAACATATAAGGCGTTTTCATGAGCTGGGCTTCACGGATCTTGTAATTGAGTTTTTCATTCCTGAGATCCTTTTCAACCCGGACACCTGCCTTACGCAACTGAGCATAAACATCCAGACAATACTCAGCCTGATCGTCGGTGATATTTAAAATCCTGGCCTGCTCGGGAGCCATCCACAGGGGAAAGGAACCGGCATAATGCTCTATCAATATCCCGATAAACCGTTCCAGCGACCCCATCAGAGCCCGGTGAATCATGATCGGCTGATGCCCTGCCCCGTCTTCACCGGTGTAGCTCATCTTAAAACGTTCCGGCAGATTAAAATCAACCTGGATGGTTGAACATTGCCAGGAACGGCCGAGCTGATCTTTTATTTTAATGTCAATCTTGGGGCCGTAAAATACACCTTCACCCGGATCGACCTCATAGGCCAGCCCTTTCTTGTCCATCGCCTGTTTCAGGGCTTCCGTGGACAGGTTCCAGTGTTCATCGGAACCGACATATTTTTCCGGTCTGGTTGAGAGATATACATCATATTGGTCAAAACCGAAAGTTTTGAGAATATGAAGATTTAAATCAATGATATTGAAGATCTCATCTTCAAGCTGATCCGGACGGCAGAATATATGCGCATCATCCTGAGTAAATCCGCGAACCCGCATCAGGCCGTGCAGGGCCCCGGTCCGTTCGTAGCGATAGACAGTGCCGAGTTCACACCAGCGGATGGGAAATTCGCGGTAACTGTGCTTATTGCTGTTATAGACCCCGATATGAAAGGGACAGTTCATCGGTTTAAGCTGATACTTAACCTCATCGATATCCATAGCCGAATACATATTCTCGCCATAAAAGTCGAGGTGGCCCGAGGTCTTCCACAGATCCTGGCGGGCAATATGCGGCGTGTACAGCAGCTGGTAGTCGTGCCGGTAATGCTCGTCCTTCCAGTAATCTTCAATCAGCTTACGGAGCATTGAACCCCGGGGCTGCCAGAGAATAAGTCCGGGTCCGATCTCATCGGAGATAGTAAAAAGACCAAGCTGTTTTCCAAGCTTACGGTGATCCCGTTTTTTGGCCTCTTCCAGCCGGTTAAGATATTTTTTGAGTTCCTTTTTATCGGCAAAGGCAGTGCCGTACAGGCGGGTCAGCATCTGCCGGTGTTCATCGCCGCGCCAGTAGGAGCCGGCAACCCGCAGCATCTTAAACACCTTGAGCCATGAGGTGTCCGGAATATGCGGCCCCCGGCAAAGATCAACAAATGCGCCCTGACGATACAGACTGACTCTCGCCTCGTCCATGTCCTCAAGGAGTTCAACCTTGTACTGTTCCCCTTTTTTCGAAAAGAAGGCAATGGCCTCTTCCCTGGACATCTCCATGCGTTCAATGGGCTGGCGGCTTTTTGCTATTTCGGCCATTTTTGCTTCAATGGCTTCAAAATCTTCCGGGGTAAATGGAGTCTCGCGGTCAAAATCGTAATAAAAACCATCTTCAATGGCAGGACCGATGGCAACTTTAACGTCCTCGCCATACAGCTCTTTGACGGCTTGGGCCATGGCATGGGCGGTGGAGTGGCGGAGGATCTCAAGCCCTTGCTCACTCTTAAGAGTAATCGGTGCAAGAACACCGTCCTCCTGTAACCCTCTGGACAGATCCACCGGTTGACCATTATACAACACGGCAATCGCCTGTTTGCGCTGCTTGTTGGAAACAAGTTCACGCAAGGCGTCGGCGGCTGTAGTCCCGGCGGCGAAGGTTGCCTTTTCGCCATCCTGGATGGTAACGGTAATTTCTGTCATGGCCTGCTCATAAAAAGGAAAGGCTGATGGGCAAGCGTCAAATGCGCTGCACCATAGCCTCTCGGAAAATACTGGTAGGCACGGGCGGTTTCGAACCGCCGACTTCTACCATGTCAAGGTAGCGCTCTCCCACTGAGCTACGCGCCTGCAAACGTGTTTTATATTTTAGTCGTACCGGATTTGGGTTGCCGGTAATAAACCTTGTTCAAATACCAATAAAGTCAAACAGTGTCAAGAAAATATCAACTTCAAAAGATGGAAAAGTTACCTCTGCAAAAACTGTCTGCTGTCTATGGCACGGGCAAGAGTGTGTTCATCGGCATATTTAATGTCCATCCCCATGGGAATACCGCAGGCAAGGCGGGTCACCCGAATCGGAAACCGCTGCAGCTGATCGATAAGATAGGAGGCCGTGGCTTCGCCGGGGACGGTCGAACTTGTGGCCAGCAGAATTTCTTCCGGACTGCCGCTGTTAATCCTCTGATACAGCTCACGTATCTTCAGTTCATCGGGTCCGATTCCGTCCATGGGCGACAAAACTCCATGCAGAATATGATAGACGCCTTTAAAGGTCCCGGTTTTTTCCACTGCAATCATATCACCGGGTTCTTCAACCACACAGATCAGACGGCTGTTGCGCTTCGGGTCGCCGCATATCGGACAGGGATCGGTTTCAGAAAAGGTAAAGCATCCGGAACAGAGCCGGATGGAGGAGTGGAGAACGGACAGATCCTCTGCAAGCACAAGTGCCTCGGCCGCAGGTCTGCGCAGCATGTACAGGGCCAGCCGGGTGGCTGTTTTTCGACCAATACCCGGCAGTCGGGTCAAGTCGTCAATTAACCGTTCAAGGGCTGGTGGAACCGCCTGCATCACGACTAAAACATGCCCGGCAAGTTGAGTCCGCCGGTCAGTTTTCCCATCTCTTGCTGACTGAGCTCCTTAGCCTTGCGCAGGCCGTCATTGACGGCGGCCGCAACAAGATCCTGCAGCATCTGTGCTTCTTCAGGATTGATGACATCCTTTTCTATGGCAATACCCATCAGTTCGCTCTGGCCGTTCACCGTTGCCGTCACCATGCCGCCGCCAGCAGTGCCGGTGACCATTTTAGTGGCCAGCTCCTCCTGGATAGTAGCGAGTTTTTCCTGGAACTGCTGGGCCTGTTTCATCAAGTTGCCCATATTCATGTGCGCTTCTCCTTGTTCCCGGGTTTCGAGTTCTGAGTTTTGAGTTCTAAATTTCAGGTTTCAGGTTGTTTAGAACCATCAGTATCCGTATCAGAGGCCTCAGCCTTCAGAGCTGTACGAAAACGCGGGCCCACCCGAATATCTCCGACCTGCCCGTTAAATACCTCAAGAGCCGTCAACACCAGAGGGTCGCGGGCCAAGGCCTTACGCTCTTCTTTCGGGCTGACGGCTCCGTTCGGATCCACCTCGCAGGACCCGGCCTCCGGGACATGAAAGGAAATGGTAAAGGTCTGCTGGAAAAAATCAAGGGCGAATTCGGTCAGCGGCGTAATATGTTCACGGTTCTTCAACAGATTGCAGTCAATGGAATCATCGTATTGAATAACCAGTTGTTCACCCTTGAGTTCGACCGATGACGACCTCTGCAGGGCAGCGGCCATCCAGGGCTTGCGATCACGGACATACTCTATGAATTCCGGCCAGTGCTGCCGTATATTTCGCTGTTCGGCAGTCGGTTTTGCTGGTTGTTCTTCGTCCGGATCCTTCTTCCGTGTCGCTGGTTGTTGTTGAGGTGCCGACTGTTCTTTTTTTTCCGGTGCCTGCTCAATCGGAGCAGGTTGAGGCTCAGGTTGTATCACCGGAGCCTGAGCAGAAGCTGGAGGCCTCTCCTGCTGCGGTGTTGCTATAACCGGCTGTTGCTTAGGGGGTGGCTCTTGTACCGGGGCGGGCGCAGCTGTTTTTTTTTTCGCCGATCCGGCCGGAGCCTGGACAAGTTCAGACAGCGGAACCCCGGCAAGTACACCGTCAAGACGGCTCAACAGTTCGGTGACCGGCTGTACGTCGCCGACCTGAACCGCCTGGATAAAGGCCATCTCAACAGCCAGCCGCGGCTGGGAAGAATAATTTGCTTTTTCCAGGCCCTCAAGCAGAATCTTAAACATGCTTGAGAGCGTCTGCAGTGTGTACTCGGATGCGATTGCAGAGAGTCTGGTCAGATCCTCTTCCGGCAGATCCAGATACTTTTCCGGATTCTTACTCAGACTACAGAGAATCAGGCTGCGAAACCAGGAGAGCAGTTCATTGCTGAACCGCTTGATGTTCATCCCGTAGGCATAAACCTGGACCAGCAGCTCCATGGCCCGGGCAATGTCTCCGGCAAGCAGGGCAGCGCTGAGATCTCCGATAACCTGATGACTGACCAGTCCCAGAACCTCGGCCACTTCATCCGCCTTAACCTCATCGCCGCAATACGAAAAAACCTGATCAAGCAGGCTGAGTCCGTCACGAACACTGCCGGAGGCCTCACGGACAATGAGGCCTATGGCTGCCGGTTCAATGGTAACCCCTTCCGAGGCCGCTAACCGGGTAAAATGGTCGGCCAGATCCCGGTGCCCTACCCTTTGCAGTTCATAACGCTGGCAACGGGACAGAATTGTCACCGGCACCTTATGCAGCTCAGTGGTGGCAAACATGAAATATACATGCTCGGGCGGCTCTTCCAGGGTTTTCAGCAGGGCGTTGAATGCCTCGGTGGTCAGCATGTGCACTTCATCAATGATGATAATTTTAAAGCGTGCACTGGTGGGCATAAAGCGAATCTTTTCTTTCAGATCGCGGATTTCCTGAATGCCCCGGTTGGAAGCGCCGTCGATCTCGTGTAGATCGACGCTGTTGCCGGCGGCAATCTCAAGACAAGACCTGCAGGTACCGCACGGGTTCGGGGTCGGTCCCTGTTCACAGTTCAGGGCCTTGGCCATGATTCTGGCCAGGGTCGTCTTGCCGGTACCGCGGATCCCGCTGAAGATCAGGCCGTGGGGAACACGATTCTGGGTCAGTGCATTCTGCAGAGTGCGGACAACGGTCTGCTGGCCAACAACTTCTGCAAAACTCTGCGGCCTGGATTTTCTGGCTAAGACAAGATAGGACAAGGACTTTGTGTTTCCGAGGTTGTGATTTATCCGAAAATAGCCCTCGAAGATGGAACTTTTTAAGCTATTTTAATGGTTCGTTGTGGCTGTGACCTGAAAACCCGGAGTCTACGCTTCGCTCCGTTTACCTGATCCAGCGTGCTTGTTAATGGGTGTACGTACAAACCGGGAAGTACCTGAAGGAAACTATACAGAAAAAAACGGGTGTCGAAAAGCGTAAAAAAAAGATAGCCGGGCAACCCTGCAGCACACGGGGAGGTTCGCTACCGCTGCTTCCTCCCGGACCTGACGGAGTTTGCGATTCCCTG
>CAZPXI010000061.1:0-11358 GCA_964590715.1 uncultured Desulfobulbus sp. | reverse complement strand
CTATTTAATTACCCAGGCGCTTGAACGGTATTATCACGGGGTCCAGCTGATATACGCCCAGATGGGTACGTGCCGGCGATGTACGGACACCCCACCGTCTTCGGCGGTGGTGCTGATAGACTTCACATATTGTTTCAATCGTTGTTCTTCGTCTTCGGTCAGGTCGCGGAACATCCAGCTGTAACCGGAAAGTGCTTCGGTAAAAGAATTGTACGGAAGCGTCTCTTCGAGCTGGATATATTCAACCGTGGGCAGGTAGCCCATTCGGTAGAGCAGGTTGACGGTATAGATATAATCCGGTCCTGTATTTAAAGGACGGCCGATGGCTGTAAAGGCGTCCGGGTCAAAGGGGCCGTGCTTGACCCTGTCGGTGATGACGACTTTCTCCCGTGCATGGGCCGACAGCTTGATCAGGGCGGCCTGCAGGTCGTGCACGGCCAGTGAGCGTGAGGCAATGGCCACGTCATGGCGGGAAATCTGCAACTCCTGCCAGTCGTCCTCCCAGGAACCATAGCAGGTCGTGATGTTCTTCAGCTCTTTTTCAGTTGCCTTTTGTTGAAGAATTTCCAGCATCTTGCCGGAAAAATCGAGTCCGGTCACCCGACGTACCATGGGGGAGAGCGGCAGGGTCAGTGTGCCCGGGCCACAGCCGGTATCAAGGATCGACCACTGCGGCCGGGGTTGAAGCAGGCCCAGGAATTTGTCGACATAGATTGAGGAAGAGGTTCGTTTGGCAAACGAGGCAGCTTTTTTGTCCCAGTCGCAAGCCTTTTTTCCCTGCCATGTTTTTTTGTTTTTTTCCTGCTGCCATAAGAGGTTCCAGTCAAGATCTGCGACATTTATGGGGTTCATACGGGGCCTTTTTTGTTAGTACGAAAGGGATAATTACTTAATTCCGGCTTAAATAATTTGACAGAGTGGGCTTGCTATGATTAAAATACTAAATTTTGGTAATGTAAATGGTAAATGCAGTCTCCGCTGTCTTTCCTCCGGTACGTTCCGGCGTTCCTGCAGTCGTGTTGTCATAAGCGCAGGGAGGTTGGGAGCAGTATCTTTCTGATATCCTCGGGAGAAGGAATAAGGCACGGGGCCAGCCGTCTATTGAAAAGTATGAAAGGAACATATCATGAGTAAGAGAACATTTCAGCCCAGTAATATTAAGCGTAAACGAACCCATGGCTTTCGGGTACGGATGAGAACCCGCGCCGGTCAGGCCATAATCAAGCGTCGCCGCGCCAGAGGTCGGAAGCAGCTGTCCGCCTGATGGTACTGGAGCGGTTTATGCTTCCCAAAACCTGTCTGTTAAGGAAAAACGGGGAGTTTGATCGCGTGTACCGCCAGGGGAGAAGACTGCATGGGAAGGGATTTTCTCTGATTTTTACGGCCAACGCAATGGAATATAACCGGTTGGGTATCAGTGTGCAGAAAAAAACCGGCAGGGCGGTCGATCGAAACAGAATCAAGCGCATCATTCGCGAGTCGTTCAGGCTGCATCGGGACAGTTTTCCAGTAAAGAGTGATATCGTTCTGACCGTGCGTCCAGGTTTCTCTCCGGGGTCGCCTGCTGATCTTTTGACCGCCGTGACCGGTCTTATGCAGAAAGCGGGACAGTCTGACTGATGTGCCTTGCCTGCCGGAAAACGACGTTGTCGGTAGCCGCAGAGTCTGCAGGGGTGCGCGCGTTGTTCACCCGTCTGTTTATTCTTCTTGTTCGAGGATACCAATACTTTATTTCTCCCCTTTTCCCGCCTGCCTGCCGATATACCCCAACCTGTTCCCAGTATGCCGTTGAGGCTATTACTCGTTATGGGCCTTTTCGGGGAGCAGCTATGGCCCTGTGGCGATTACTGCGCTGTCACCCCTTTGCCCGTGGTGGGTATGATCCAGTAAAGTAACTGCTGTCGGGTCGTTGCATAGCTTGTTATTTTCAGGTGTCCGGGACGCTTCTGCCCCTGATGCTTTCAGTAGTACTTTTTGTTTGAGTAAAGGAAACCGATTTTATGGATTTATATAGAGCCTTCCTGGCGATAGTCCTTTCGTTCATGATTCTGCTGGGGTACCAGTATTTTTTTGTTAAACCCGTGCCGCCGGCTCCGCAGAACAGTGCCGGTCAGCAGGTAGCCCAGGGACAACCCGATACGGTCGCACCCCAGCCGAAACAGCAGCAGCCGGCTGCAATCACCACCCCGGCGGCCCAGCCCGCTCCGGTTGCAGTCCCCGTTGACCCCAATGCCCGTGACATCACCATTGACACGCCGCTCTATTCTGCCGTCATCAGTGAGCAGGGGGGAGGGTTTAAGCGTTTTGTCCTCAAGAAGTATCGGACCGAAAAAGATGTAACATCCGGAGATATGGAACTGGTCAAGGTCGAGGGCCTTAACCAGTTGCCCATACTGTTCTCCCTTGATAACGGGGCCGGGACCAGCCTGCCGGTCTTCCATGCGGACAGGGAAAAGTTGGACCTGACCGGCGGCAAGGATACGCAAACCCTGACCATGAAGGCGACCCTGCCCGGAGGCCTTGTTCTGACCAGGACCCTGGTTTTTCATGCCGACACCTATGTCATTGATCTGAGCTATCATGTTACGAATACCGGGGGCCAGGCAGTCCGGATTTCCCCGGCCTTAAGCCTGAATAACACTCCCTTTGCCCATGGCAGTTCCACCAGTCGTTACCTGTTCAGCGGTCCGGCAGCCTATGTTGATCAAAAACTTGTTCAGGTCAAAACAAAAAAACTTGCCGAAGGCCCCCAGGTGCTGCAGGGTCAGGTCAGCTGGACCGGCTATGAGGATAATTACTTTATCAATGCCGTGATTCCGCTGACCGAAGGAACGCACATGGTGACCATCGGCGGATCGGCGGATATGGTGCGAACCGTTGTCTCGGAAGGGGCTGTCTCCCTTGAACCCAAGGGCACGGCGACCTATACCTACAAGATGTATTTCGGCCCCAAAAAACTGACCATTCTTAAAACCGTCAATTACAACCTGGCCAAGGCGATCAATTTCGGCTGGTTTGATATGCTTGCCAAACCGATGCTCTGGCTGTTGAACTTTTTCTACGGCTATATCGGCAACTATGGTATTGCCATTATTCTTGTGACTATCCTGATTAAAGGATCCTTCTGGCCTATTACCCAGAAGGGAATGAAGTCGATGAAGAATATGCAGAAGCTGCAGCCCAAGGTCGCCAAGCTGAAAGAAAAGTATAAAGATGACCCGACCAAGATGAATCAGGAAATGATGGCCATGTACAAAACGTACAAGGTTAATCCGATCGGCGGTTGTCTACCGATGATTATTCAGATCCCCTTTTTCTTTGCCCTCTACAGGGTGTTGATGGCGGCGATTGAGCTCAGGCATGCGCCGTTTATGCTGTGGATCAATGATCTTTCCGCACCGGATCGACTGATGGTCGGATTTGATATCCCCTACATTCATGGTATCCCGGTTCTGACGCTGCTCATGGGGGTGTCCATGTTTCTGCAGCAGAAAATGACACCAACCACTGCCGACCCGACCCAGGCAAAGGTCATGCAGTTCCTGCCGGTTGTTTTTACATTTATGTTTTTAAATTTTGCTTCCGGTCTGGTGCTGTACTGGTTCGTTAACAACCTGCTTTCCATTCTTCAGCAGCAACTCATCAATCGGCAGGTAAAGGCATAGGCCTTCACGCGATAGGATTATTTTTATGGCAAAAGGAAAAGACTTTTACGGCAACGAGGTAACCACCGTCATTGAGGAGGCCTGCCGGGAGTTTGGGGTCTCCCAGGAAGAGCTTGATATCGAGGTGCTGGAAACAGGCTCGGCGGGCATTTTCGGCCTGTGTAAGAAAAAGGCACATATTCGGGCGCAGAAGAAAAAAACTGCGGAGACCCGGAAAAAATCGGAGCACCTGGAGCCTGTACAGATAGAGACAGCAGCCCCGCAGAAGAAAAAAAAGGTGCAGGCCGCTCCGGAAAAAGAAAAAGTAAAAGAGAAACCTGCTGACCTGCCCCTGGAGGAGAAACCCCCTGTCGCTGCAGACGCGGAGCCGGAGAAACAACCGCAGGCGAAAAAGGAGCCTGCACGCGGACAGAAACGAAAGCCTGTACAAGAACCGATTGTGCCGCCCTCTGAAGAGGTTCTTGCATTGGTGCGTGAGGATATCTACCGGTTACTTGAACTCATGGGCTATCCCTCTGAGGTTACCTTGACCGTGGAAGATGCTACCCTTAACTGTCATCTGAGCGGTGAACACGAAGAGGCCCTGGTTGGCACTGACGGCCGGACTCTGGACAGCCTGCAGTATCTGCTGCGAAAGATGATGAGCCAGCGGCTGCCCGACCGGATGATGCTTGCCCTTGACGCCGGAGATTTTCGCCGGCGTCGGGCCGAAGAACTCAAAGAACGTGCGCTCCAGTTGGCCCTGGAGGTCAAGGAAAACGGCAAAACCCAGGCCATTCCCGCCTTAAATCCGGCCGAGCGCCGTGTGGTTCATATGATCCTCCAGGAGGATAAGGCGATCCGCAGCCGATCGGTGGGTGAGGGGTTGTTTAAGAAAGTCCTGATCTACAAACCGGGAAAAGGAAATAAATCTTCTTCCCGCAAGCGTAGAGGGCGTCAAGGTGGCCGTTCCTCAGAAAACTGATACCATTGCCGCCGTTGCAACCCCACCCGGCATCGGCGGCATAGGCATTATCCGGATTTCCGGACCGGATGCCCTGCCCATCATGTGCCGCCTTTTTTATTCCCATGGCGGCCATACATCATTTCAAAGTCATAAGCTTTATTACGGTACGCTCCGGAATTCCTCCGGCCGGGTTCTTGATGAGATTCTTGCGGTCTATATGCGTGGCCCGGCAACCTACACCCGTGAGGACGTAGTAGAGCTGCACAGCCATGGCTCCTGGCTGGTGGTACAGGCGGCACTGGCTGAGGTCTATGCCGCTGGTGCCCGTCCGGCCGAGGCCGGGGAGTTTACTAAACGAGCCTTTCTGGCTGGTCGGATTGATCTGACCAAAGCCGAGGCGGTCATAGACCTGCTCCAGGCCAAAACTGACGGAGGCGTTCGGTTGGCCGTCCAGCAGCTGCAGGGAAAACTGCTTGATGAGATTGAGGCGATTCGGGAAGCCCTGGTCCGGATTCTGGCCGTGGTTGAGGTCGCGATTGATTTTCCCGATGATGATGTGGAGATTCTTGATACCAGTCAACTGCTTGCCCAGCTGCAGCAGCAGGTGATTGACCCCATAGAGCGGCTGCTTCGCCTTGCCGATCAGGGCCGGGTTATCCGGGAAGGCATACATGTGGTTATTGCCGGTCGTCCCAACGTCGGCAAGTCCAGTCTGCTCAACGGGTTGTTGAGGGAGGATCGTGCCCTGGTCACAAGTATTCCCGGAACTACCCGCGACACCATCGAAGAGATGATCTCCATTCGGGGCATTCCGGTCCACCTTGTTGATACCGCCGGTATTCGTGCCCATGATAATCAGGTTGAAGAACTGGGGATTGAACGGGCTCGCCGAAAACTGGCCGAGGCCGATCTCGTCCTCTTCCTTGTCGATGCCGGGGAAGGAGTAACCGAGCAGGATCGTGCGCTCTATGAGTCGATACAGGGTCAGGAGCATCTTGTGGTGTTCAACAAGGTAGATCTGGCTGGTGAGGCGCGACTGAGTGCATTGAGCGAAAGCTTTGCACCGTCTGTACTTGTGCGGATATCAGCCCGCAGGCTGGAGGGGCTGGATGACCTGCAGGAGGCTATCTACAGGAAAGTCACCGTTGCAGGCGATGTGAATGAACAGCTTTCCTGTGCGCCCAATGTTCGCCATAAGGCCATTTTGACAGACGCATTTGAAGCCTGCACCCGTCTGCGTATGGCATTTGAGATCCATGAACCGGCGGATCTGCTGGCGGTTGAGTTGCAAACCGCTCTTTCGAGTTTAAGTGATATTGTCGGTTTGACAACACCTGAGGATGTGCTGGAGATGATTTTTTCCGAATTCTGTATCGGAAAATAACCGAGTCGGCGGATTATTTAGCCGGTTCTTTTTTTTCTTTCTGCTCTTTTTTTGCGGAGGCGCCGGACAGGGTCTTTTGGGTTTCGATGCTGGCCGTTTTCTGCTTGCTGGCGGCATGAATCTCTCCCTCCAGAACAGCGCCCGGCTCCACGGTCAGGCTTCCGGCAGTCAGCCGCCCACGGATGGTTGCGGTAGCGTGGGCCGTCACCAGCTTGGCCTGGGTGTTCCCTTCGACCACTCCGTGACAGATCAGGGCATCAAGTTCCAGATCGCCGTTGACCCGTCCCGTCTTGCTGAGAACCAGGTATTCCCCCTGGATATTGCCCTCTACGGTTCCGTCAATCCGGGCCTTGCCTTTAAAAGTTATCTCGCCGGAAATGTGCATTTCTTTGGAGATAAGGCAGGAAATGGCCTCTTTGGAAACCCGGCCGGCCTCCTGTTCTAGCTCGTCCTTTTTATTGAAAATGGCCATTGTTGTATCAGTCGGGAGTTATTTGGCAGGAAGAAGTTTGGCGATCTGCATAAATTTCATGGGATTAACGGTTTTTGTTCGAAAGTGTACCTCATAGTGCAGGTGTGAACCGGTGCTGCGGCCGGTGTTGCCGACCAGGCCGATGTTCTGGCCGCGGACAACTTTATCTCCACTTTTGACCAGCCTTTTGCTGAGGTGAGCATACAGGGTTTCGTAGCCGTGGCCGTGGTTGAGGATAATGTGATTTCCGAACCCTTTGCTGTAGGAGGACAGCCTGACAACCGCATCTCCGGTGGCCTTGACCTTATCACCGGTTCGTCCTTTGAAGTCGATTCCGGCGTGAAAGGCTTTTTTTGAGTTCAGCGGATCAATGCGGCGCCCGTACTTTGAACTTATTTTAGTATTGATCGGTCGCCCGAGAGGGAGCTGTTGAATAAGCGAGAGATACTGGTCGGTTTTGTCGATGAGTTTGTCGCTCAGTTTGGTGTCGGGCTCTATATACGGGCCGCCGCTGTGGCCGGGATCGTCCTGAACTTCGATATTGACCCCGATTTTGTCCATCATTGTTTTGATAATTTTACTGCGTTCGTCAAGCCGGGAGACTTGCGTCTCATAGCGATCTATTATTGCAAGTTTCTCCTGATTGTTTTCGGCCAGTGCCTTTTTTGCCTCGGCCAGTGATTTTTTTAACTGGCCTACCTGGGCAACAAGCTGCTCCTGTTTTCCTACGGTTTTATCCTGCAGAATCTGGCTCAGGGTTGCAACTTTTTCCTGAAGAACAATATTGTTCTTGCGGTGATGCAGGCCGGTTATGGTGCCGGCAAAGAGGAGGACTGCAATAAGGATCGTTGAGAGAATCAGGTTACGAAGGTGCCTTTTCTTCATCATCAGAGTTCGGCCGTTGCCGGATTCACCAGTGATTATGATATGTAAGGTGCTCTCATTCATGGCTATTTTAACAGTTTATTTTCTCAAATGAAAAAAATTATTATCTAATTCGTTTAAATTATTGGAGAATTGTACCCCAGGCGTGGGGAAGTTGCAAGGCTTATGGCAAGCAGGGAAAAGTCGTTGTTCCCCATGCTGTGGGGGGTCGAGTGGGGAATGGACAGGCGAGGTCGGGCCGGTCCACCGGCGACAAACGGCTCAGAAAAGATCAGGCGTTTACCACCGGTGGTCAGGAGAACAGCGGAGTTCAGCTCTGGTAACTGTCGGCAAAAAGCTGTTCAATGGCAGCCTTGCCCTCATCACTGAGGTACCGTGTTCCTGAGCCGACAAAGGTACTGAAGCTGATCTTGGGGGTATCCTCCTGCCAGCTGTCCTCTTGCCAGGTCAGCCATTGGTTCCGGTTCTGGTCAAAGACATGGAGCGGTCGGTTGAACAGCTTGGCCAGTTCGACGGCCCAGCCCGTGCCGCCTTTTACGGAGTTGTCATCCAGGATGGTGCCAATGACAAAGACCTGGTGTCCTTTGTTGACCATATGAAAAATTGACTGCAGGACCCGACGGATTTTTTCAGTTTCATAATAGGTGCGGTTCATCATTCTCGAGGCGATTTCCATGCTGATGTCACCCCGCTGCAGCTCTTCTTCCGAGAGCATGATAGGGTCTTTGTCACGATTGAGCCGATGGCCCTCAAACGTAAAAATCACCTCATTTACCCCGTATTTTTCAGCATTCTCGCCAAAAACGGTTTCCGCTCCTTTGAGGCCGCCATGGAACAGTGTACATTCGTTTGTCTTCATAATTCACCTTTTTGTTTAACTCAGACCTTCTGCCGGCATGTTGCGGCACAGTTCGCCTGGGAAATGGTTTGTGCTGAGTACTTCCCTCATCTCTCAATAGCGGTTAGTCGTCGACTTTTCAAGATTTTTCGATTTTTTATCCAAAATCGTCCATAGAGAGCTACCGCTTCAGCTTATGGCTTCCTTGGAAAATTGTATTTTCGCCCAACCTCTGCGTTATGTTCAAAATTTTATCCTCGGAATATCGACTATATGCCTGTGGTAAAATTTTGTGCATGTCTCGGAGTCTCCGCTTACCTGATCTTGAAAGAAAATCCTAATTGTTCAAGGCAACCTTATTTTAATGGTTCGAAGTCTATGCTCTCTCTTGAGGCTGCGCCTTGGACCCTCGGTCCGGTCATGGTGGTTTATCAGGGGAACTGGTCAACATTGTTGCCATTACTTTGTTGCCTTGAAAAAAATACGCCAGGGGGCTGGGTATCCTTCGATCGTCCGGCCGGGATCCGTTGCATCGATAAAATCATCATAGGATTCAAAGACCATCCACTCGGTTTGTCGCTGTTCCCGGTTGCTCATCGGGTGCATGCAGAACTGCTGCACGGTGGAGAACCCACATCGACTGAGCCAGTTGTTCAAACAGGATGCTGTGGGCACAAACCATGTACCCGGTACCTTGGCATAGGTTTTTTGTGGAAACAGGGCTACGGACTCCTGACCGGGAATGGCCTGGGATTCAATGATAACGGAGCCTCCGGGCTTGAGAGCGGTGTGGATATCTCGAAGCGAGTCGATGGGCGATTGCCGGTGGTACAAAATTCCTAAACAGAACAGGACATCGAAACAGTCGGGAAAGAGCGGTAAGTGTTCAATGCCGAGCAATTCAATCCGCAGATTCTTCAGGTCTGCAAAACTGTTCAAGGTTTTAAAGGTATAGTAATGCTGGACGTAGGGCTCAAAGCCGAGCACGAATTTTGGCTGATGTGGCACCATGCGGAACATGTAATAGCCGTTGTTGCAGCCGATGTCGCCGACGATCTTACCGGTAAGGTCGGGGAGCTCCGGCAATATTCGGTTCCACTTGAGTTCACTGCGCCACTCTGCATCAATGTCGATGTCAAAGAGACGAAAAGGTCCCTTGCGCCAGGGCATGAATCCACGCAGAACCTCAAGAATGTGGTTGTGATCTTCCGGGCTGACCTCCTCTTTTGCGCCGATGGTCACAACATCACTGTTGAAATCACTGTGGAGGGCTCGGATATGCTGAACCGATTTGAAGGGCAGGCGGTAGCGGAGGAACCCTTTTTTGCTCTGTCCGGCCCAGGCCTGTTTTTTCTCGAGGACACTGTGCAGGGCTTGCAGGTCGGCGGTGGGAAAGAGTGCTGTGTAATCCATCGCTTATTTTGAGGATGCAGTCCGGGCAGCCAGGACGGTGTCTTTCAAGGCGACAATGGAGGCAAAGTTAAACCATTTACAGAAGATTTCCACATGGGAAAAACCGGCCAGGCTGAGCAGTTCAATGTTTTCCTCTACCGAGAAGGGGACCAGTACGTTTTCCAGAGCCTCACGTTTGGCGGCAATTTCGAGTTCCGAATAGCCCTGCTGGCGCTTGAAATCGTGGTAGATGTCTATAAAACTTCTATTAAAAGGGCCTTTTGGCAGAATTTTTTCACTGATGATGAGCATGCCGCCTTCGGGCAGAGCCTGAAAGAACCGCTGCACAAGGGCTTGGCGAACCGGTGGGCGGGTAAACTGCAGGGTGTAGTTGCAGAGAATCACATCTGCTCCCGGAAGCGGGCAAGTGCTGATGTCACCCTCTTTAAATGAAAGAGCATCGATTTTCGAAAACATGGCCGCCTTGCGTCGGGCCTTGGTCAGCATGGCCGGTGCATTATCAATGCCGATGAGCCGCAGAGATTTATGGTCCAGTCTGCGTGAGAGTTCCAGCAGGGTCGTGCCGGTGGAACAGCCGAGGTCGTATACGGTCAACTGTTCCTGTTGCTTCTGATTGAGCAACCGTGCGACTCCGTCAATAACCGTGGAGTACAGGGGGACCGAGCGGTTGACCATGTCGTCGAACACTTCGGCAACCTGATCGTTGAACGAGAAATCTCTAGTTGATTTAGTCTGTTGGTAAATTGTATCTCTGTTCATAAAAAGAATATTTTTTTCAAGACCTCGGTTGAGGGAGCCGTCATCAATGACGGTCACTGTAAAATAGGCTTGCCATCTTAGCAAACTCTAAGTATAAATTTTTTGTTAAGGGAAAAAAGAAAAAGGTACTTCTGCCGGGGTGCTGAATAACAGTGGAATACAGGGGAGGGCAGCATGGGAAAGAAATTTTGGGCAAATCTGGCATTATGCGTTGTGATTGGCGGTCTTTTTACTTTTGCAGTCACCAATATCAGTTCGGCATTAACTCCAAAAGGGCTTTTTGTCACCGATCCGAAACCCCCTGCTGAGATTGCAGCCCTGATGCCTGAAGTACAACTGGTCAACTATAGGTTATCCGAAAGCCCCGGCCGAATGGTTCAGGCGGATTTTGTGGTCCGGAACAGCAGCGACCAGGATGTAAAAAATCTCAAAGTTCTGTGTGAATTTTACGGGGCCGACGGGAAATTCCTGGATCGTAAGACTTGGCTGCTCAGTGGGAAAATACCGGCCGGTGAGACCATGCAGCACAATTCGCTCAATGAGCGTTTTGTCAATACCCGGGCCAAGGGTTTGCAGTGTTCTCTGGTGGATTTTGATATTGTGAAAGCCCCTTCATTTGTTCTGCACCGGGCAAGCGGCGGCCATGGCGGTCTGGAAGGAGAAGGCGGGCATGGTGCGGCACCAGCAGAAGGCGGTCATGAAGCAGCTGCGGAACATTGAGTTTTTTGAATTTGAAGACAATATGCGGGGCATGACCAATGGGCATGTTCCGTATTTTTTATACTCTTTTATAATTTCGGGTTCCCTCTTCACCGTGTGCTCCACCGGCGATGGAGTAAGGGCTCGCTCATAAATAACTTAGCATTCTGAGGCGCATTCTGAACATGTAGAAAAGCGATCTTCAATTATGCAATCCTCGACGTAGCCCTGCTACGCCTGCGGTTGCATGCAATCAGATCACTTCTCTAAATGTCCACATTACACCTCATCTCTACT
>CAZPXI010000060.1:0-11414 GCA_964590715.1 uncultured Desulfobulbus sp. | reverse complement strand
CGAGCCAGCGCTGAAAGATGGTCCGTTCATCAAACAGCGCTTCAAATTCAGGCGTGCTGAAGACGTGTGGATTTATCTGATAGTCAAACGGATGGACAGGCATGACCGTTTATGTATCGGGACGGGAGTCGGTGGCTGCGGGGTTTCTGCACTGTTTTCTTCCGGGGTGCCGCAGAGTTAGCTTTCCTGCTCAGGGAACCATATGGCCGGGTTCCAGGATAGACGGAAGCTTCGGCACAGAGTTGTAAAGCTGCCTCCCTGGGCGGCACATTGTCTTTTTGGCTGCGGGTCAGCAGGTTTTTTACAATTTTTCGTGTTTTGCTGTCCACATGGGCCAGAACCTCATCAACCGACGGCAAATGTTCGGGCGCAAACAACCCCTCCATGGACAAAGAGCCTCCGCAGCCGGCAACCATGTCCGGAATTAAAAGAATGTTGCGTTCGTGAAGAATTTTTTCAGCATCTGCCGTCACTGCAAGGTTGGCGCCGCAGGCAATGGCACGAACCTGCATGGTCCTGGCTTCCTGCATGCCGACGGAATTTTCTACGGCTGCCGGAATAAAGACATCACAGGGTACGGAGTAGATCTCTTCCCTCCTGCCGTATCTTCCGGTCGAAGTCGTATACGGAATAATGCCGTCAACGGATCCGTTGAGGAAGGATGGGATATCCAGGGTTTCTCCGTCGGAGCTGATGAGACTTTTTTCCCGGTCGGCAAGGCCGACAATTTTTACCCCGGCCTGATTGAGGAAATAGGCGGCTCCGGCGGCCAGACCGCCAAACCCCTGGATGGCAACCGTTGCCTCCTGAGCGGGGATACCAAGAAATTCGAGTGCGCCGAGGCAGGAGGCGGCAAGCCCGGAACCGGCGCGTAATTTACCCAGGGTGGCATGGCCGATCGGATTGGACAGCAGGGCGGTCCTCTGGTCGAATTCAGCAGGGGTAAGGTTTTGGGCCCTGGCCACAGCTGTTTTGATCGAGGTGATGCCAAGCCGCGAACAGACTGCATCCAGTTCAGGCATGGTGGTGTTCATGTCGGGCCCCATGGAATAGCGTTGCTTGATAAATGGTTTGATGGCCCGGATAAATCTATACAGCGCCTCTTGTTTGCCTGGACTTGACGGGTCGTAATCAATACCGCTTTTTGCCCCGTCTGCTCTGATCCCGGCGATTCGCATCTTCAAGGTCATTGTTGCAGCAAGACGTTGAACGCAATCGCGGGTCAGTCCGGGCTGAACTCTCAGACCTCCGGCACATAAATTGTGCGTCATGGAGTCGATGACCAGCCACCCTTTAAAACCTTCAAGGGGATCCGTGTATTCGATGACCAGTTCGGGTTCGGGGTTTAGGCTATCGATCATGATTGCACCTGCTGGTTATAGATTCTCTTGTATGACAACTGGAGTTTCTTTGTCGTTAATCCCTTCATAAAAGGCACGCATGAAGGGGTGTTCGATGTCGATCATCGATATGATAAAGGAATACAGGTTGCTCTCTTTGGCAAGGACAGTATCAAGCAGGGTAGGGGTGTCGCGGATGTCGTCCCCTTCCCAGGGAACAATGTGCATATGATAGGTCCCGAAAATCTGGAGATTTTCCCGGTCGCAAAGATCGTAACACCCCATGAGCTCCTGGGGATCGGTAATCCATCCCCGCTGGCTCAGTGGTGTTGTTGACGCAACGGCATGTTCCGTCATCATCGTATCCATGTATGTTTTCAGCGGTTCGTCGTTCCGGGCATTTTTTTTCACCGGCAATATGCGTCGCACATGAAGAACACGGCCTTCCTGTACACCGGCCAGAATTCCATACGCCCTCTTAACCCTGCTTTCTCCGGGAAGAAAATCACCGGCCAGTTTCCTTTTGCAGTGGGTGACGATCTCTTCCCATTTTTTCGGAGGAAGAAGAATTTTGTCTGTGTCGTTGAACAAACCCATACGCCTTTTCAACCTCCGGCGATCGGGACGATCAGGGAGATTTCATCACTGTCGGCGATTGCAACTTGAGCCCATTTGTCAGCCCCGCCGGAAACGGATTTACCGTTAACGAAGATAGACAGTAAGCCCGGCTGGTCATGGATAACCTGCAACCCCGAGTATTGTTCGAGTAGCCCGTCGAGCACGTTGTCCAGAGTTTTGCCGGTGAGGGTAACCTCACGCTGGTTTTCGGTATGCTTACGAAATGGAAATGGAATAATAACAGTAGCCATAGCTTAACCTGGTTGCTAACTATTCAGGTCGGTGCGGAACACCTGCACCTACCTCGGAATGTAACTGTGCAGATGGAGTGCAGCTGAACAGTTACCCTAGTTGTTGTTGTACCTTTGCCAATGCTTCCGGCAGGAAACGTAATATCTGGTCGATTTGAGTCGCCGGAGTGGGCTGAGCAAGCTCACCCGCTGCTCTGTTTACTCTGCCGGCTATACGGCAGGCTTGCAGAGGTGTTTCACCTGCATAGATCAAGGCGCTGATCATGCCGGTAATGAGGTCGCCGGTGCCGCCGATAGGCTCCATGGTCTCAATAGACGGCTGGTCAATGGTGTCGACGATTTCACCGTCTTGGCAGATGTAGTCGATCTTGCCCTTGACGAACATGGTCGGGGTGGCATTTTTACCGGCGTACGCCCTGCGGATGAGTTCCGGGACATCTTCCTCCATGTTAAAAATATATCCGCGGGTAAAGCTGGGATGGTCTGCTTTATCATCGGCCAGAAAAGCGGTCTCGCCGAGATCAGGCGTGAAAACCTGGTAATAATGGGCGTCGCCGCCGGCTTTAGCCACATACATGCTGCCGGCATCGGCAATCATGAGCGGTTTATCCTCTTCCGCCATTGTGTCAATGGTTGCCAGGATCTTTTTATTGAGTTTAAGATCCGGCATGACATAATGAAGGGTCAGGACCTTGATGCCCATTTCCGGAAGGTGCTCGGCGAGATGGTTGTAAATCGCAATACTTCCCTCCCGTTTGCCGATATCCCCGGCGACCATGCCTACCGGTCGATTGACCCCGTATTCCTTGCAGATAAGGCAGGCCGCAGACATCATGGCTTCGTTGCCGCGATTGATCGGGAGTTTGTTTCCATCTATTGTTATTCCTGTCGGGCTGACATCAATGGGGCCGATCAGCAACGGAAGATGTTCAACAGGAACTGCACCAGCTAAAAGCAACATGAATTAATCTCCTATTACACGAATAAGTTCTTCGCGGGAGGTGTTCAGGGAATAGGCACACAGAGAAAAGCCGACCTCGCCCGGATCCGGTGCGTCCCGGAGCCGTTTGCCCAGCATTGCCGTGGCCAGATACGGAACGTCGGGGCAGCCGCCACCGGAAATGTTGACGATTATCTTCGTTTCCTGGTCAACCGTCATTTTCATGTTGGCGGCCCTGACCATGATATATTTTCCGTACATCTTCGTCCGAACGAACCGCAGAGGTTCCATTCCGCGGCTGGTAATGGGAACGACATCAAGGGGAGACATTCCACAGGTATTAAGAAGTTCGGTAATGGTCGCTTCTTCCGACAGGGGGAATTCAACACTGAGGTCACAACCCGTCCTGTATGCGGGCGGAGGACTGACCACGCGAATTTCATAGCCCTCGTCCCGTAAAAGTTCTTCAACCGAAATGACGGTTGTTGGGTGGGCAAAGACAAGCAGTCCTCGTTTTACCTCAATATCCCCATCATTTTTAGAGTCTTTTTTTGTTAGTTTTTTAAACCAGTTCATAATGCCTCCATGTTCAATGAGAGAGCTTGCACTGTTTTACGAGTTGTGCTTCTCTATAATTTTTCAAACGCATCTGGTGTGAACAGCAATTAAGAAATCCTTTTTCTTTTTTGTGCAGTTAATTGCAAAGTTTGTGCCCACTTAAATTTTATTCATAACTCCCGGATAGCATATTCCGGGACTTTCCTGCTACTGCCCTGATTATAAATTAAAAGAGCAGCCCCTTATTGTGCCATCCGACTGATATTGTATGTGAAAAGGACCATGCCTCTTGGTTGGTCAATAACTATTTGCCGTAGCTGAAAGTTAAAGTTAAATGTTAATGATTCCTTGTTTTACAAGCTAAGGGTTGTTATAACTCTTGTAAAGCAGAACCATCAAATAATACTGTTCGTCTTGCTGGTCTAATACTGCATTTCTGCAATACGAATTACCACATTGTGCAACACGAGTTACCAATAGGAAACATATTGTTTTATTTTATCCCTTATTCCTTCAATTTTCCGGAAAAAGAAATGACCTCCACCGACAAGCTCTGGAGAATCTGGTGGCAACTACAGAAATTCGGAATACTCGCCTTGTGCTGTCGCCAATGTCACGGGTATGTTGTGTTCTATAGTACAGTTTGTAATTTATTGAGTCGCTCCCCGGCCATATCGTCCTTTAATGTAGCCGGGGACGGGAATGGACCCGTCGAATTTAATTTTAAGGAGTTATATCAGCAAAATAAAGGCCTGTAAAATTCTGAAGGTATCTTGTCTTTTCCCATGTCTGAGACAAAGCCCTGCTCAAGCAGGGCGGGTAGTACAATTCTCGAGTATGCCTTGAAGAAAAATTTGTTTTCAAGGCATCTTTATTCCCTAGGAGCGGCTGCGCCCTAGCTTTCCGGTAAGGTGACGATAATTCAAGGCAACGATTACGCAGAAGATTAAGCCAACCAGCACGGCAATTTTTCCATTAAAAGAAGGACCGGCGGATGTGCTTCGCAACAGCCAGGTAATAACAAAAGCAGCTCCGGCCAACATGCCGAAACATGTGATACCGGCATCGATATCTCCCTGGCCGGCCTTAATGACCTGCCTGAACGGACAGCCGTCAATCATGACCGAGGCCAGTCCCACCAGAGTCATGGCCAGAAAAGTCCAGCCGTGGGCCATATGGGATGCGGGCTGACCTTCCAGGCCCAGGTTAAACTGGCCGCTGACCATACTGAGCAGCATGGCGGTAACAAAGGTGGTAATAACGCCGTAGAGCAGGGTTGTTTCGCGTACCAGGAGGAAGTTTCGAATTCCACCGGTGATGCAGAGCCCCGAGCGCTGCGCCAGTCCACCGATTATAAGACCAATGGCCAGGGCGATAAGCAAAGGCGCACGCTGAGCCGCAGGCCCGGTCTCGCCCTGATGGATAAAGCCGGGCTTGAGGACGAGAAAGATCAGCAACAAGACACCTATGACCGGGAATATATAACCATTAATGGTCGGCATCTGTTTTTCCCGGTCGAGGAAGACACCTGCCCGGATATATTTGGTTCCAAGCCAGATCCCGAAAGTCAATCCAAGGACGGCTGCAACTGCAGTCAGGTCACCGGCGGCAAGGCGCAGGATCATCTTGATCGGGCAGCCGATAAAGACGGCGCAGCCGACAATGATGAAAAAGCCGAGAAAAAAACGAATGATGGGAGAGGACCCCCCGGTCACATGAAAACGTTTGGTTTTCTGGGCCATGAGGAAGGATCCGAGCAGAAAACCAACCAGCTCGGGCCTGATGTAACTCATCCGTATGTTATCCTGCAACTGCAGGGCACCGGCAAGATTCTCCATGAAGCAGGAGATGCATATCCCGGAATTGGCAGGGTTGCCCAGCAGAGTCAGGGTGACGGCACCAAGTCCCAGGGCTGCCCCTGTGACAATCGCGAGATCCGGTACTTTAAATCGAGCCACTTATTCACACCCCCCGGCAATTCGGCGTTGTAAGTATAAGAGATCATCAATGGCGATGAGGATGGTCCTGTCATTAGGCTTTAATTTTTTCTCCCGTTGAAGTTTCCCCCTTGCCTCATTAATCACGTTCAACATGATATTACCCATGAAGAGCGGCGTTTTTTTGTCCACATAGTCCGGTTGCCTGTCGACTGCAACTCTGTAACTATGGAGTGCTGCGGCGACTTTTCCCTGGCTGTATTCCAGCTCAGCCTGATACATATCCGACTGCGGATTGTCAGGGTGCGCTGTTCGTATCTCCTGCAGTTTTTCTATAGCCTTGGCGAATTGTTTCCCGTTCTGCAGTTGGATGACTTCTGCGTAAATCTCGGCATTCTCGGCAATCAGTTCCGCATAAAATTGCTTCAGGTCAACCTTCTTGGTATCTGCACCCTGAAGACCCTGAGTGGTAATCTGATGTTGAATCAGCATGCCGCCGGTAACCAACGTCAGGATAACCAGTGCAGTAACGCTTATTTTGTGGATCAGATCCATGGCGGTTGAGTTGGAAACAGGGGCATACGGGGCACTGTCATCCAATTCTCCTCTGTTAGTAACTGTTCAGGTGTATAATTGTTCAAATGTTTAAAGACAAACCTCTTCATCATTCGAACTTTCCGACCCCTCAACCGTTCCGGAGCATGAGCATGGCCGCCGGAGAGGATACGGTTGAGGAATTCTCGAAATTTTATCTCCAGTATACTGCTACCAGAGGAGTCCGGCCCCGGCAACAGGACTTTTCAAAAAGTTTGAAAAGTCAACACTGCCAAGGGTGTCGTCACGTTTTTTGTCGCGAACCATATCTTTGATTTTAGCCTTATCCGTGGAGCCCCACCAATTATTCTGCAGGGCAATGTCTGTGGATTGGCCGTCAAGCATGGAGACGTTGTAATCCTTGTTGCCGGTGATGTTGTTGTCTCTTAAAAAGATATCCTTCACCTTGAAGAAGATAACCCCTTTGCCGTTATTTTTAATGTTGTTGTAACGAACATTGGCAACGCCGCCTTTTTTGGCATATATCCCAAAAAAGGTGTTGTCGTTGATCTCGTTATGAGCAACCGTGGGGGTTGATCCGCCACCGAACAATACACCGCCGCCGTTTTCAGTTATCCGGTTGTATAATATCGGAACGACACATTTGGTGGGCAGGCCCTTGGCATTTTTCTGGCCGATGGCCACGCCGTTGTAATGAAAAGTAGAGTAGGCAATGACGACCTGTGCCGAATGGCAGTGTACGGCAGTATGACCATAGGTAAAGACACAGAATTCAATGATGTTGTCAACACTGTCCAGGAAGTTTACCGCACCCCAGTCCCCGGGTGATGGAGACTCTTCAGCACTGGTGAAGGTTATTTTGTTTTCAAGGGTTCCCTGAGCATAGAGCTTGCCTTTGATAATGAGTTCTGCTCTGGGGAAATGACTGAGTTTGTCCTTGCTCAGCTTCTGCGGACCGAACTCTTCGATTTTTTCAAATCGGATAACGGATCCGGGCATGATGGTCAGGGTTGTACCTTTGGCAACTTCAACATCACCCTTGATCAGAATATCCCCCTGCCATACGGTATCCGTGTTGATAATCCCTTTATTGATTACACGTTGTCCGCCATATACAGGGGAAAGTGCCAGGAAAAAAATCGTAATTCCCGCAATAACCGTCAGGGCTGCCCGATTGAACCTCTCTTGTGTTGCTGTTTTTCTCATTCTCTGGGCCTCTCTGTTAGAATTTTCTGTATGGAGCCATATTGCAACGTTTTAACCGATCCCGTATCGGGTCGTATTCACTGTCAACGGCGGGAGCAAACCCGTCAAGCAGCATGCGGTCAAGAACCTTGAGCACCTCGCCGTTTACCAGTACGCTTTCATCCTTTGTCAGGTTCAGGGCGAGTTCCTTGATCTGTTTTGTCAACGCGGGGTCCGCATCGGGCTGGGCGCCGATTGTACAGTAGGGCATGGGCTCGCTCTCGGCAATGACCGTAAAGTCATCTTTGGTGAAGATGCCGGCATCAATCATGCGGTCAAGATCAATCCTGGGGGCGGCTCCAAGGGCGTATTTACCGAAATAGACCCCGTAAAGAACTTTGTCATGTTTGGCGGCTCCGGGAGGAATTACATAGTTGGACAGGTCCGTCTCCGGATCAATACCGTTTTGAAGCAGGAGGTCATACTGGGCCATGTATCCAAAAGGAGCCAGGGCCGGACCAAAAATCATGTTCTTGCCGCGCATGTCTTCAAAAGTCTTAATGCCGCTGTCCTTGCGGGCAATAATGGTTCCGCTGGCCTTGTAACCGTTGCGGCCACGGATGTCGACCGCGAGAAATTCGGCGTTGAATTTTTTCTTGAGCAGGATGGCGACCAGAGAGTTGACATGGAAGAAATCGACTTTTTTCTCTTTGAAAAGGTTTTCAAATTCAAAGGTGTTGGCCAGAATCATTTCAAATTTGCGGCCGGTTTTTTCGCTCAGGTAGGCAACAAACGGTGCAAAACGTTCTTCAGACTCCTTTCGACTGTCACAGATCATAAAACCCATTTTAACGGGTTTTTCATTGCTTACAGCCGGGCTGCTGCTGTTCTGCCCCTTGCATCCGGCCAGTGAAAGAAGTACGGCACAGAGGACAAAAAAGGTAAATTTTTTCATTCCGTTTCTCGCTTTCCTTAAGAGTTGGTTATCATTTTTACTTCTTTCTGTATCCTGGTTAATTCTTCCGGACCGGATGCAAGGGCTTTGGCCTTATCCATTTCACTTCGGGCAACATCCGCCTGTTTGAGTTGACTGTGGGCGACTGAAAGATGAACATGAAGCATAACATCCTTGTCGTTTATTTTCTGCGCTCTTTTTAAATAGTCCAGCGCCTCGGCGGCATTTCCTTCTTTAATCAAGACAAGACCCATCCCGTCAAGCGCATTAAAATTATTGGCATCTTTTTCCAGAATAGAGGAGAGCTCTTTTTTTGCTTCATCCAGCTGGTTGGTCCGAAAATAGGCCATTGCCAGATTATTCTTGGTATCGGCGTCGTCTGCATTCATGTACAATTTCATCTTGTACTGCAGAATCTGAACCGAGTCAGGGAGCTTTGAAATGTTTCCATGGGCAGCAGCGGAACCGGACATCAGTAAAACAATGGTCAGAGCTAAAAACAGTTTTTGCATTTTTTCCTCTTCTCTTTTTTCGATCAATCACAACGCCGTATATGTTCAAGCGCCACCTGTTTGATTGATTGGAATGGCAGTCAGTGAGACCGGCAGGCACAGGTGAACACACGACTCAACATTATTCCCGTATTCATTCCTGTTTCCGGATACTGTTTAAATAAGATTCTGGGCTTTCAAAAAACCTTTAACTGCAACTTTAATACCATCAGTCTCGGCTTTTTGCATCAACTGCTGCAGGGTTCTGTCGTCAACCCTGCCGCTTAACTTGTTGATAACCCTGTCTAAGACTGGAAATCTGTCCAAGACGTCTTTGGTTGTGACCGGTACGGCAAGAGATATGCTGCCGGGATCAGTGACCGCCGGATTCTGCAGTGGTCCCTTGTAGCCGAGGGGCTTGAGCCAGACCATATCATTTTTTTCCAGATAATACTGCTTGACAAGCGAATAGGATTCCTGGGTATCCGCTGCCGTATCAGCATGTTCCATACCGGCCATGCCGACTTTGATATAATTTAAAAAGATATCGGCCTTGCATTGTTCGATCAGATCCTCACTTGCTTTTACATCCAGTACGGTTGTCAAGTTGACTGTAGTTCCAGTTCGTTCCGTGATATAGGTGGCAAGCAGCTGCCCGACAAGTTTCTGCTCAGGTGTGTCATCTATTGACAAGGTCAGGATGCGGCCCACGCAGCTTTGAGCGGGGAGTGCAAACGCATACAGCAGTATCATGCAACCGGCAAACAGGAGTGTTATTTTTTGTTTCATTGTGATAACCTTTCTTTTTTAGAATTTATAATTAATATATAAATCTGAGTAAGTATGAAGTCAACTAGTCTTCACTCTCCTTGGAGTTAAAGGCTCTTTATTTTGACTGGAGAGAGGTTAAAGCCGCAAGCTGTGACCCAACCTTTCTCCACTTTCTCCATGGTGCGACAATTTGCCGCATTCCTTTTTTTTCAGTTTTTTGTTAAACAAAAAGACACAATTTTTGATTGTGAGTATATTGCTCTAGTATTCAACCGAGATTTTTCAGTCGACCATGAGTTAAGGTGAACTGCCACCGGATTCAAGGTCTGCACAGCGTCTATTGGGGGTGGAATATATCCGGCAGAACAGGCCTGATTCCCCTAATTGATTCTGCCGCAATACTTTTAGACGTACCACATTTCTTCTTTCTGAAAAAGGAAAATATTGAAAAGTCACTAGCTCGTTAAGGTGGTTTGTCGATCTTTTTCTATGATTCTGTCCCGGTCTTTGTCCGTATACCCTTTGTTTTTCGCTTACCCCAAACATAACATATCCCTCACCATGCTTGTGTTCCGTTTGCCGTTTTCAGAGACGATGGACAACATTCCTTTTTCGGCACGAAGTTCGGGCCTCTTTAATACCTTACATCTATGCAATATTAGTTCCTGAATGGGAGAATAGTAGGGCCGGATTATTTAATTACTTAAAAACATGGTGTAAAGAATTTCCCGTTCGGCTTGGTTTGCAATGAGAAATTCAGGAAAGGAGCCATGAAATAAGCAGAAGTGGAGAATATTCTTTAGCCGAGTGAAGAATATTCACTACTTCAGGTCCTGTACATTTGCATCATGTTGGAATGGTTGTCCAGCCAGCTCCTGTTCGGTGAGATAATCCCTCTCTGCACAGTTTCTATGTGTCGGCGGATATAAATTTTGAAATCTGATTACCAGTGAAATTCATTTTTGATCCCGGGCACTTGGTTTTTTATGACAAGTGAACGATGATGCAGGACGACTTATGGTTTACAGAGAGGTTTTTATATCCACCCCAGCAGCTTCCACCAGAAATAATTGAGCGGCAGTAAAAAGAGGCCGGTTATTGCCGCCAGGGCTGCGCAGAGTTTGGCCGCACTGGAGAACTTTTCTCCGGATAATTGCATGCCGATGACTATAGGTGGGGCCTGATAGGGGAAGATGGTGGTTGAGAATCCGATAACCTGCATCATCAGCACCGTTTTAATCGGCAGGCCCGTGGTGTGGGCAAGCGTTTCCGAGAGTGGGGTAAAGACAGCGGGTACGCCGGGGAGTGTGGTCGCTATACCGGTCAGGGCGGAGGCAAAGCTGATGGACACGTAATTGACAAAATCTCGCCCCTCGCCGATGGGGAGCAGGGCAATGATTTTTGTTGCAAGTGTTTGTCCGAGTCCTGAGTGATTTATCATCCCGCCGAGGCCGAGAATTCCGGCGATAAAAAAAATTGAGGCCCAATTGATTTTTTGATTGAACTGCTTTTTGCCGACAATATCGATGCCGGGAAGGAGCAGAAAAATCGCTCCGGCAAGAGCAATCCATGCTGGAGAGATATGGTGGAGAAAGTCGAGCATCCACAGGGCAAGCATGATGCCGACGGCAAATGCCAGGATGGTCTCATTGCGGGACATGGGGGGGTGCCGGTGAATATCCTGCTCGGCCATCTCGATCGGTTGATCCGGGTAGAACCACAGGATGAGGCCGACGATAAGTAGTGCTTTGACAAGGCCCAGAATCGGAAAGTGCAGGAACAGGTACGGGCCGTAAAGAAGGGAGACCTGGTA
>CAZPXI010000059.1:0-11557 GCA_964590715.1 uncultured Desulfobulbus sp. | reverse complement strand
CTGAGTTCATCATCGGGAACAACCAGCCGTTCATCGACAAATTGATTGGCGCCCAACCCGCTGCAGACGGAACAGGCACCCTGAGGATTGTTGAAAGAAAACAATTGGGTCGAAAGGTTCGGCACCGAAATACTACAACGATGACAGGCAGCGGATTCGCTGAACAGGATATCCTCACCGGTTTCCGGTAAAAAAGCCAGCATGGTTCCTTCACTCAGTCCTACGGCCGTAGTCACGGATTCATCAAGCCGCCGCCGCAGGCCCGGTTTAACGACCAGCCGGTCAACCACCGCCTCAATGGTATGCCGTTTATTTTTCTCCAGAGCAATGGTCTCTGCAAGGGAAACGATCTTGCCGTCTATCCGAACACGGACATAGCCCTCTTTACGCAACCGCTGCAGGATCTGCTCATGTTGTCCTTTCTTGCCGGTGACCAGTGGTGCCAGCAGGATGAGCTTCTCGCCTTCGGGGCGGGCAAGCAGGGTCGTGACCATATCCTCAATCGACTGGGATCGAATGGGGTCGCCGCATTTGGGACAGTGGGGCTGACCGGCCCGGGCAAAAAGCAGGCGCAGGTGATCGTAAATCTCCGTCACCGTCCCCACGGTGGAACGGGGATTTTTACTGGTGGTCTTCTGCTCAATGGAAACCGCCGGAGACAGCCCCTCAAGCAGGTCGACATCCGGTTTATCCATCTGACCTAAAAACTGGCGGGCATAGGTAGAAAGCGATTCAACGTAGCGGCGCTGCCCCTCGGCATACAGGGTATCAAAGGCCAGGGTAGACTTACCCGATCCCGACAATCCGGTAAAGACCACCAGTTTATTACGCGGCAGGTCAACGGATATATTTTTCAGATTATGCATCCGGGCACCGCGGATGCGAATATGTTTTGGTTCCATGGTTATCGAGTTCAGAGTTCTGAGTTCTGAGTTCTGAGTTTTATCTTCCGATGCCTGCAAACTGCATATGATCCACCTTCATGCAGCGATCCATGATGACCGTCAAACCGGCCTGCTCGGCCAGGGCAGCCGCCTGCTCGTTGACAATACCCTGCTGCATCCAGACCACCCGTGCACCAATAGACACGGCATCACGGACTATGGGCTCAACCTGATCGGCACGACGAAAAATATCCACCACATCAACCGGTCCTTCAATGGCGAGCAGATCCGGGTAACATTTCCGGCCCAGGATTTGTTCCTGGCCGGGATTGACTGGAATAATCGTATACCCGGCTTCCAACAGATAACGGGCGACCTGATGACTGGGCCGGTTTTCTTTGGGCGACAGACCGACAACAGCAATATTTTTGGTCTCGGCAAAAATTTTCCGCAGTCTCTCCACCGGCGGCATCACAATCATTTCCAACACTCCTTTGCTCAGGTTATGAAAATGTATTTACCCTCTTTCCTTGCTATGGTACACTGGCATGTTATTGTAGTCATCATTTGTAAACTATCAACACGGAAAACTCTTTTTATCATGTATTTTCAAGATATCATTGCCGCCCTGAACAGGTACTGGGGATCACAGGGATGTGTCGTCATGCAGCCCTATGACATGGAAGTCGGGGCCGGCACCTTCCATCCGGCCACCCTGCTTCGTTCTCTGGGGCCTGAACCGTGGAAGGCCGCCTATATCCAGCCGTCCCGGCGTCCGACCGACGGCCGCTACGGGGAAAATCCCAATCGGCTGCAACACTACTATCAATACCAGGTCGTGCTCAAGCCCTCACCCAAAGAAATCCAGGACATGTACCTTGAAAGCCTGCGGCAATTCGGTCTCAACCTGCTGGAACACGATATCCGTTTTGTCGAAGACGACTGGGAATCCCCGACTCTCGGGGCCTGGGGCCTGGGCTGGGAGGTCTGGCTGGACGGCATGGAGATCACCCAGTTTACTTATTTTCAGCAGGCGGGTTCCATTGATCTTAAACCGATAACCGTTGAAGTCACCTATGGCCTGGAACGGATTGCCATGTACCTGCAGAAGGTGGACTCGGTCTACGATATCCGCTGGAACGAGGAGGTTACGTACGGGCAGATATTCCAGCAGGCCGAACGTGAATTCTCCGCCTTCAACTTTGAAGAGGCCAATGTCGATGATCTGGTCACCGCCTTTGACAACTATGAACGGGAAGCACACAAACTGGTGGGTAAGGGGCTTATCCTGCCCGCCTATGATTACTGTCTCAAGTGCTCGCACAGCTTTAACCTGCTTGATGCACGCAAAGCGATTTCCGTGGCCGAGCGTACCCGTTATATCGGTCGAATTCGTCAGATTGCCCGGGCGGTCGCCGGGGCGTATGTGCAGCAGAGAGAAGAGATGGGATACCCCCTGCTGAAAAAAGACACCGAGGCAGAGGTCGCGTAGGAGAAAAAAAGAACTGGCGGAAGTGCATGGGAATCGAACCCACCTAACGAGTTACTCACCCGTTACACCGGATTTGAAGTCCGGGAGAGCCACCAGTGCCCTTTCCACTTCCGCATGACGTCATGTAATAACTATTGACCTGAAAAACAACTTTTTATTATAATCAATGTATTTTCAGATTCACAATCATCATTTTTTCAAGACCCGGGTCTTACCGGGAATGAAGAGTAGACCTTCTTTTTAGTATGGAATGCAAGCAACTGATACGACTGGCAAAGGACTGGTACATTCGAATTCAACAGGAGACCATGGCTCCGGCCCGCATGATGGAATTTGTAGACCGTCATGTTCGAGACTGCCCTGTATGTCAGGCTGAAGAAGGGCTGAGCGATGAAGTTGAAAAAATTCGAGATTTTGTTCTCCCGGAATCCAAGATTCCCAAGGCTGTTCGGGAACAGCAGAACAAGCCGACACCTGAAATTGCCCCTGAAGAACACAACGAAATCGCCCCTGAAGAGGAAACCGCTCCGGAAGATAAGCTGGATCCGGATGCAACACCTTAAGCTCATGCCCGGAGCACCCATCCTGCAGGCGGGATCAGCTCATCTCCTGTTGTAGCGTGATGCTCCGGCCGGGCTCACCTCTCTTTTCTCTGCTGCTCTTAAGTGGAATTTTTTCCCTTAATTTTTTTTCCCGCATTTTTTTTGCCCCGCTGCTGCCGGAACTTGAGCAGAATCTGAGCCTCTCCCACGGCCAGGCAGGTCTATTCTTTCTTATTATAAGCTGCGGCTACTTTCTTTCCCTGTCCGGATCAGGCTTTGTCTCTGCCCGTATCGGCCATAAACAGGCCATTGTCCTCTCTATGACCGGAACCGGTCTCGCCCTGGCTCTCCTCTCCCTGGTTACCTCTCTGCCGATTCTCAGGCTCTCCTTTTTTTTTCTGGGCCTGTCGGCAGGGCTTTACCTGCCATCGGCGATCACAACTATATCCACCCTGTTTGAGCACCATCAATGGGGCCGGGCATTCGGTGTCCACGAACTGGCCCCCAATCTGGCCTTCCTGATGGCTCCACTGTATGTTGCCCTCCTGCTGCCCCATATGCCCTGGCAGCAGACAGTGCAGATTCTTGCTTTTTTTGTTTTTCTGGCTGCCGGCCTGTACGGTGTTTTCGGGTGCAGCCTTAAAGAAAAACCCGCCCCACCGGACCTGAGACTCTGCCGCAAGCTCATTGGACGACGGGAGTTCTGGCTCATGATTATCCTTTTTTCCCTGGGCATAACCGGAACCCTTGGCATCTATTCAATCCTGCCGACTTTTCTGGTCAGCGAACACAATTTCAGCGAACAGGCGGCCAATCTCCTGGTCGGCACCTCGCGGCTTCCGACCCTTGCCACCGCCCTTGCCGGTGGATTTCTGGCCGACCGTTTCGGCAACCGGCGGACCATCACCCTGGTTTTACTCTGTACCGGCACGGCAACCATCCTCCTGGGACAGGGACAGGAACTGCTCAAATTCTATATCTTTCTGCAGCCTGTTGTTGCGGTCTGCTTCTTTCCAGCCGCCTTTGCGCTCCTCTCTCATATCGGCCCCGTAGAGACCAGAGGCGTCATCATCTCTTTTACCATCCCCCTCTCTTTTGTCCTCGGCGGCGGGGTCATCCCCGCATTCATCACCAGAATGGCGGATAACGATCAATTTGCAACCGCAATACTGCTGACCGGCGGCTTGATTGCCGCCGGCAGCCTGCTGGTGCAGCTGATCAAAGAAGAAATTCCCCAACAATAACCTGTTGATTTAAAAAAATTTCCACTTTATAAAGTTTAACCAGATGGAACTGTCGACACGCTGAACACCGGCAACCGCCACTCATGGACGCAAGCCTCCCTGCAATCTTCTGATTTTTCACCGCAAAATACGCAGGGTATATCAGTAACCGTTGAAACCATGTTGCAGTAGAACAGTGCGCACAGTATAGTGAATAAGAATCCATACTGAACAGATTTTTTTCTCACGATGACCTCCCGCGCAACGGCAGAAAGGATCAGCCTATGAAAATAACACCATCTAAAAACCTGTTTGAGCGCTTTCTCCACTCCCAGAGTTCAAGCTCCGTCGTCCTTATCCTGGCAACCCTGACCGCCGTTATCTGGGCGAACTCACCCTGGGCGGATCTCTATCAGAAACTCAGCCACCTGGATATCGGGACGTACTTTAACGGCAAGCAGTATCACCTCTCCCTGGATCATTGGGTCAAAGACGGGCTGATGGCCATCTTTTTCTTTGTGGTCGGCCTGGAAATCAAACGGGAAATACTGATCGGCGAACTCTCGTCGATCAAGAAGGCCATACTACCGGTCATGGCGGCATTCGGCGGTGCTGTAATACCGGCCCTGATTTACTTCTCATTCAACCCCGGCGGCCCGGCGGCGAGCGGCTGGGGTGTCCCCATGGCCACGGACATTGCCTTTGCCCTGGGGTTGCTTGCCCTGTTCGGTAAACGGGTGCCGATCGGCCTCAAGGTCTTTCTGACCGCCCTTGCCATCGTTGATGATCTCATGGCCGTACTGGTTATAGCTCTCTTCTATACCGATCAAATCAATATACCTCCACTTATTGTCTCCGCGGTTCTCCTTACCCTGCTGGCCTTAGTGGTCAGAAACCATATCCGGCGACCGGTCTGTACATTTCTCCTTATTTTCGGAGTCTGGCTCGGGGTGTTTCTCTCGGGCATCCATGCAACCATTGCCGGCGTCCTCCTGGCCATGGTCATTCCGGTCAAGGCAACCATTGAACCAAAAAAATTCTTCACTATTCTAAAACAACATAAATCCTGGCTGATGGGAAGCAAGGTCACCCGCCAGTCCATGGTCACCGACAGGCAGCAGCGCCAAGCCATCGAACAGATTTACATGGCCTCAAGAAAAATGATCCCGGTCGGAATCCATCTTGAAGAACACCTCCATCCGGTCCAGGCCTTTCTCATCCTGCCGCTCTTTGCCCTGTTTGCAGCCGGAGTCATCATCGACAACAATACCCTGGCTGCATTTCCCAGCTCGGTCAGCCTCGGCATTATAACCGGATTGCTGGTCGGCAAGCAGGTCGGGATATTGGGTTTCAGCCTCCTGGTGATAAAAAGCGGCTGGAGCGAACTCCCGACCGGAGTGAACTGGGGCCAGATCTGGGGGGTTTCCCTGCTCGGCGGCATCGGTTTTACCATGTCCATCTTTATCAGCGAGCTTGCCTTTTTCGATAAGGCCATGATTGCCGATGCCAAAATCGCCATCTTTATCGCCTCGATTCTGGCTGGAATAGCCGGCTTCCTGGTCCTGAATTCCACCCTGCCCAAAAAACGATAACTTCCACGCAAGAATACAGAATGAACCATCCTACAACTCGAAAATCATTCCTTAAAAACAAATGGACCCTGACGGCCGCCGGAACAACGCTCTTTCTCGGCATCGCCCTGCTCCTCCTTCCGGTAATAGCCAAATATTACATAATAAAACAAGTGGTTGAAAATGGGGCGGACACGGCGGTTATAGACAAACTCCGGATTAATCTCTTTGCCGGCAGGATATCGCTGGAAGGCGTCGACGTTACCCTTGGCGGGAGGACCGTACTCTCCAACCAGGACATTTATTTTGATGTCGGCATACTGTCACTGTTTAAAAAACATGCCGTAATTGAAAAGGCTGTTCTGGACGGCGTTACCCTTGAGATTGAACTCTATCAAGACGGCAGAATGCGTTTTGGCTCCTATACCACCGGCGCTTCAGCCGACGGCACCCCGACTCAACCCGAAAACCAGGCGAAACCCTGGGTCACCCAGGCCCAAACCGTAACCATGTCCAACTGCAGAGTCCATTTTAAGATGCCCGATCTGGACCTGACCCTGCAGGTGGACAAGGCCTCTTTGGTTAAATTCACCACCGCCCCCGGGGATAAATCAGGCACATTTTCGCTCAGCGGCACGGTCAACGGCACCCCCATCAAGCTCAATCTCAGCACGCTCCGCGTTGAACCCGACATCATAGCCGGGGGCGGAATTCAGGTTGACGGTCTTGAGCTCGATAACCTGGCAGACTTTCTCAAACCCTATCTGGCCCCCTTTACCGGCCGCGCCTCGGTAGACGGAACAGCACTGTTCAAACGTTCGGTCAGTGGTGATATATCCGTAGACTATGACGGCATGATCGGCCTTGAGCGAGGCCATATCGGCGGAGATTCTTTTTCCGTCCAGGGAGCACCGGTTCGCTGGGAAAAAGGACCAATTCATTTTGAGCTCACCGAAGAAAAAGGAATTGTCATTGATGTAGACGGCAGCCTGACCGGCAAAGACATCGCCGTCGATATCCCGGATCCGGTCATCAAGATCAGAGAACCGGCAGTGGCCATTGACGGCAGGGTGCAGGTCTTGATTAACGATGAGGTTACGGTGGATACCTGTGCAGGGTTCACTCTCAAACACACAACCTTTTCCATGCCGCCCCTGCAGGCGGAGGCTGCCGATGTCAGCTGGCAGGGCAAAGGGGAATGCATAAAATTTAACTCCGGCACCACGGAGAAAGAGCTGTCCGTCCGGGCACAGGGTGAACTGGCTGCCGCACATCCGTCCTTTGCCGACCGCGATGAAACAGTTAAGCTTGCAGCAAACGGTTCGTCGTTGTCCTGGAACGGAGAGGTATCCTACCTGCTCGGATTAACCGACAAAGCCCCCTCCATCGTGGAAACCAACGGCAGCCTGAAGGGAACAAGCCTGGCCGTTCAGCAAGGGGATCTCATGAAATACAAACAGGGAGCCCTGACTGCCGAAGGAAAAGGCAAGGTCAGCCTGGCATCGAAAATCTCGGTCAACTATGACGGCAGCCTTGGGCTTGAGGAAACGGATCTGCAGATGGAGGCGGTGAGCAGCTCCGGCAAGACCATTGACTGGCAGGGCAAGAGTGCTTTTTCTCTAAACGCCGACAACGATGTGCAACTCATCCTGGACGGCAGCCTGAATACCACGGAACTTGCTGCTCAATTAAAAGAACCGGCAATATCCTTTGCCCAGAAATCCCTTACTCTTGCGACAAAGGGATCGGTTGACCTCGGCCGAAAGACCGCCGTTAAGGGCACAGCCTCTTTCGAGTCCAACGGCTTTGCAATACTGGATGACAACTCGCAAACCCGGTTGCTGAACCTGGAACAGTTCACCATTGACACCATTGAGGCTCCGGGCGGAGAAAAAATTTCCATTAAACAGGCCCTGGCTGATGGGCTTGAAGTGGACATACCGGGAAATATGCCCTTAAAGCTCACGATTCCGTCCATCGCCATGAACGACATCCAAACCGATGACCTTGCCACCTTCAAAACCAGCGAACTCTCGGCCCAATCACCGGTCGTGGTGGCGACAAAAAACAATAAAAAACTGGCCGGGCTTGAAACCTTGAAAATACGGAATATCCAGGCCGGACTCGATCAACAGGTTACGATTGACCGGGTGAACTTTGACGAGTTCTTTTTTCTTGGGGAATCGGCAAAGAAAAAGGACAACATCTGCAGTATTGCCGGGGCTCGATTGTCGAAACTCGGCTGGAGCCCGGAAGAGGGCATGAGCGGAGAGTCCCTCTCCTTTGCAGACCTGTTCTGTACCCTTATCCGGGATAAGGACGGCAACCTTGTCTTAAACAAAGAGCTTGCCGCCATGCGCACAGCAGGAAAAAACGCGAAAAAACCTGCTGATAAACCGGGGAAAGCCGAAGCCTCCCCGGGGGCAAATATTCGGCTGAACCAGATTACTCTGCGCGGAGAAAGCGGCCTTCATTTTGAAGATCATACCCTGGCGGTTCCCTTTAGCAGCGATCTGGCTATCACAACCCTGCAGATCAAAAATATTGATTCCGGCAACCCGTCCGAACCGGCTTCAGTGAAAATGATCGGCTCAGTCGATAAACGAGCGCCTCTGGAAATCAGCGGTACGGTTGCCCCGTTTACCGACTCCCCGGTGGTTAACATGAAACTAAAGCTTAAAAATTATCCTCTGACCGATCTTTCCGCCTATACCGTCCAATCGGTTGGTGTTGCTCTGGCAAGCGGCCAGCTTAAATTAAAGAGCAAGGTGAAACTCAAAGATAACGAGCTCGATATGAGCAACGAAGTAGTGCTCAAAAAGCTGGAGACCAGCACTATTTCCAAAGAGCTTGTTGCAAAACTCGACAACCAGTTACCCATTCCGCTTGATTCCGCCCTTTCCATGCTACGCGACAGCGAGGGGAATATCACCCTGGATGTCCCCTTGAGCGGTCCGGTCGACGAACTGAACGTGGGCATATCCGACATCCTGATTACCGCCCTGAGCAAGGCGATCGTTCCGGCCGCCTCCGGCTATCTCATGTACACCCTCGGACCATACGGGGCCCTGGCCTGGGTCGGTATGAAAGTCGGCGAAAAAATGCTGGAGATCCGGCTGCCGCCGGTTGACTTTCCCCCGGGAGTGAGTGAGCTCCCGGAGGGACTCAAAGACTATGCCGACCGACTGGCAAAAATCCTGCGGGATAAACCGATGGAAGATTTTCAGCTCTGCCCGAAATCATCGGCATGGGAGTTCAGCTCCGAGTCGGAGAAGGAAACAGCAGATGCAAAAGAACCTGAACTGAGTGATAGAGACAGAGAAAAGCTGAAGGCCCTGGGTCAGGAGCGAGCTGCCAACATCAAGGAGTACCTGATCGGGAACTATGGGATTGACAAGGACAGGCTGCTTGTATGCATCACTAAAATAGAAACGAAAAAATCAGCCAAGCCACGGGTAGACATCCAGATGTGAACATGGAGGAGGGCTGCTAAAGGTTCCGCGTTTTTGCAGGCAACCGGGCCGCAGAGGGCGGATTTACCAGAACCGTACCCGGCCGGTATCCAGATGGACAAAATCGGACTTGGCGTAGAAACCGACCCCGCCGCACTTCATCCCCAGCGCGCATTGCTGAAGTTTTTTGGTCTTTACACCGGTCAAGCGGATATCAATGGCCTTACCGACCATGTGGAGGCTGTGTTTTGCCACCCCGGAACTCCTCTGCTGCAGCTGCCGATTGGTCTTTGGAGAACGATACCCGGAAATAACCTCAAAGGTTCCCCGGCCGCCGAATTTCTGCTGAACGGAGCAGAGGAGATCAAGCAGCTTGGGGTCAATCGGATGCACATCGCCGGTTCGAAAATCTCTCAGGAAATAATTAATTTCCTCCAGAGCTCTCGGGTTATAGAGACCGGATCGGCTATAGGTAATGTCGAGCTTTTCCCCGGTATGGGTATGATGGAAGGCAAGGGAACGACAGCCGGTCGTCGCCCAGCTCAGTTTCGGCGGATTGAGGGCCAGAGCGGTTGCCGTCAGTGCGGCAGTGGACAAAAATTGACGGCGGTTCATGAAGATATTTGATCTTTCCCTTTTCATGGTACTTTTTCGTCACCTCCGGGTGGTTTCTTTAGCTGCTGTTTTGCAGACTCTGTGAGCATTACCTGATCATCACCATCCTGTCAACCCATCCGCTGCTTTTTCCATGCATTATATGTGCCCGCCCGGCCCTTTTTCCACCAGTATTGTTTCAAATGGCAAGCGGCCTCAAATCAACGGAGAAGAATGATCCGGCTGCCGGTTGACAATTCAACTTGAAGCAAAACAGTTGATACGGTATTCTCTTGAGCGAGAAAATACTTTTATTCAGTAATAGTTCACCAGGGTATCCGAAGCGGGCTATATTCTGGTACTGTAAAAATTTACCGGTACTCTATATTCGTTCAAGCAGGCCGACGAGCTATAGCCCGTCTATGTAAGAAGGCGTGATCGGACGAAGATGGGGTGCCGAAGTCTGCGCTTATCTGGTGAACTTTTACTTTATTCATTTATTTCCAACCGCCATGCTCATACGAAAATTCATCCTTATCGTCCTTGTTTTTCTCCTCTCGCCGCTGCTGCCCGGCCTTGGGCTCTGTGCACCTGCCGAACCTAAAAACCCACTGACGATCTTTGTCTCTATCCTGCCGATGGTCGATTTTGTCGGGCAAATCGCCGGCAGCCGGAGCCGTGTCCTGCCCATGGTTCTCCCGGGACAGAGCCCGGCGACCTATACCCCGACCCCTAAACAGATGGCGGCTCTTGCCGGAGCCGATCTCTACTTTCGCATCGGCGTTCCTTTTGAAAACAGCCTGATTTCAAAACTGGAACACAACATGCCGGAATTGACGGTAATCGACCTGCGCACCGGTATTGAGCTCATTGATGAAAAAACGAATGCAACAGGTGCCCCGGATCCGCATATCTGGCTCGATCCGAAACTGGTCAAGCAGATGGCCCTGACCATTCGTGACGCGCTCATCCGCCTTGATCCTGCGGGTGCGGAAATATACCGGACAAACTGCAGACATTTTCGGGCTGAGCTTGATCAACTCGATCAGCAGCTGCACCGTATTCTACAACCGCTTGCCCGGCAGACAATCTACGTTTTTCACCCGGCCTACGCCTACTTCTGCCGGGCCTACAACCTGGTGCAGAAGCCTATTGCTCCCGGCGGAAAAACTCCAGGCGCCAGATATCTGGCGCGCCTCATTGAGCAGGCAAGACGTGATCAGGTACGCTTTATCTTCATCCAGCCGCAGTTCTCCAAAAAAACAGCCGGGGCCATTGCATCAGCAATAGGGGCAACGCTTATTCCCCTCGACCCCCTGGCCAAAGACTACATCGACAATATGAAAACCATGGGACGCAGGATCGCCGATGCCCTGCAACAAAACTCAACAAACAGGTAATCAAAAAAATTATGGAAGAAAAAATCCTCCTGCTCATCGCCCGCCTGTACAGGCAGGCCAGCCGCAGCACGATGTATGCCCTGCGGGCGGATAAAGATAAACGGCCGGAGATGGCGGTTTTCTTTCAAGCCCTGGCCGAATCACACATCCGTCAGGCCCAGCGTTTTCTTGTGCAGTCACGGGGACACCTCAGCGCAACCAAAGAAAATACGAAAGTAGCCAGTGATGAGGAACTGCCGTCCTTTATCGAGACATTTGATGCACTGCATCAGGAAGCACTGGCCCTGGACAACAGGAGCATGGCCACCGGCTGCAGACATTCAGCAGGAATAGAACGGATGAACCGCAACCTGATACAGCGGCTTGCCGACGACCCTGAAGTCCGCAGCTACCATGTCT
>CAZPXI010000058.1:0-11712 GCA_964590715.1 uncultured Desulfobulbus sp. | reverse complement strand
ACCAGGATTTCGGCTACCAGCAGACCGGTACCATCGGCGACACCATCTGGTTTGACGCCGACGGCGACGGCATCCAGGATCCGGGCGAATTGGGACTGGCCAATGTCCAGGTCACTCTGGTTGGTGATCTCGATGGCGACGGCCAGGCCGACGACACCCTGACCACTGTAACCGATGCGAGCGGCAACTATCTCTTTGATACACTGCCCGCAGGCACCTACACAATCACCGTTGATCCATCCACCCTGCCCGCCGGCATGGCCGAGACCTTTGACCTTGATGGTATAAGTTCGGCAAACACCGCCCAGGTTACAATCGGTGACAATGAAGCCAACCTGGATGTCGATTTCGGCTACAAAGGCACCGGATCCATCGGCGACACCATCTGGTATGACGCCGACAATGATGGAGTGCAGGATCCGGGCGAGGCCGGAATCCCCGGCGTCACCGTGACCATCACCGGTGACTTTGACAATGACGGTCAGGTTGATGACACCATGACCGTCACCACCGGCCCGGACGGAACCTATGTTTTCCCCAACCTGCCTGCAGGCGAATATGACATCACTGTTGACCCAACCACCCTGCCAGGCGGCATGAAGCCAACCGGCGATCCGGACGGAACCCCGGACAACACAACCCATCTCACCCTGAATATCGGCGAGATTAATCTGGACCAGGATTTCGGTTATACCGGCACCGGTTCCATTGGGGATCAGTTGTGGAATGACCGCAACGGCAATGGCGTGATGGATCCCGGTGAAAACCCGCTCCCGGGAGTAGAGGTCTGCATCGGTGTTGATCTTGACGGTGACGGCCAGCCCGACTACCGGGCAACAACTGTAACCGGCAGCGACGGGACCTATATCTTCGACAATCTGCCCGCCGGAGCCCATACCGTCTGTGTCAACCCCGCAACGCTTCCTCCGGGTATCAGGCCAAGTTTTGATCCGGACGGAACCGATGACAACTCCACGGTGATCAACCTCGGCCCGGGCGAACACAACCTGACTGCTGACTTTGGATATCTCTACCTACCTGAACCAGTACCGCCGGTTTCTCCACCGGTCTCTCCACCGCTGATGCCGCCGGTGGTTGTTGAGCCCAACTTCGCTGATGATCCGCTCCTGGCTTATCAACAGTTTGGTAACAGGGAAAATGAAGAAATTTTTCTCTACCCGTTTGATGAAGTACCGTGGCCGACATCCATTGTTCCGGTCTCTCCTATATATACCGGTCTGGCCGAACCGGGTACAACCCTGCAGTTTACCCTGTATGATCCAATGGGCAACCAGATAGGCCAGGAATCGATCATGGCCGATACAGCCGGTAACTGGCTGGTTAGTTTCCCGGAAACCATCATGTTTGACCTGCCCCATCACATGAAAATTGAACAAACCTTGTCAGCCTATAATGCAAGCTCTGCCGGTTTTTTCAACATGCGAACGTATTTCAATCCTAGCTTCAACAGTATGGTCTACTCCAGTACACAACTGGATGTGGCGACTATTTTTGCTTATCTCCCATCAACCATAATGGAAAGTATACACGCAAGTACTCTTTCCTCGTTGAATATCCAGTGGAATAATTTTAACGGCTATGAATTTTTTGCCCCATCCACCCAACCGGCAGGACATGGCCATTGATCCTAGAAAAGGAAGAAAAATGAAGAAACGGTTCCCGTTTTACCCTCATATTCCCGGCACAGAAAATAAAAACCAAGCAGGCGCTCTAGTTGGATTGCGGACGAGGTCTTCCATAAAAATACTTATCCTGGCATCTCTTGGCGGTCTTCTGTTTTCATACACGACAGCGGTAAATGCAGAAGTGGACCGCAAAGAAACCGACTTTGAAACGGTGGTTAAGGCTACGGAAACAAGTGATCAGGATTACCAGGAGCTAAGAAAAAAGCTCTTTAAACGGTACAGTACCATTATAAAAAAAATGGAACAGGCCGAGACCGGCTATACCAGTATTTTTTCCGGCAACTCCAACCAGGGCCTGACCATTGACGTAGGTTCCATGCCCGAAGGGTTCGCCCCCTGGTGGCAATCACAGGTCAACAATCAGATAAACATGGCGGTTCCGAATATTGCAACCGATGTAACCACATTATTTACCAAAACCTTGCAATACTCTTCCCAGATAAAGGTTTTTTCAGACCTGCCGCTCATTCGGAAAACCACTATACAGGAGGCTGAAGGCCCCTATGATTTCAGGGTATTTGCCGAAGGTCGATTGACCGACTTGGATGAACCGGTCGGTGATGACCTGAAAACCGGCGGCCCCATGCGCTATGAAGAAAACTCGAAAAATCTGGAATACGGTATCCGCAAAAAATTTCTTACCGGCACCGAGGTCGAGTTGAAGCAAAATGTCGGCGACATGGACACCAACTCCACCTATTTCAACCCGGAAGATCAGGCCCGTACCGGAACCTATCTGACCATCAAGCAACCACTTCTTAAACGGTTCGGGATTGCCTACAACCGTTCCCCCATTGACCTGGCAACCATAGATCACTCCATTGCCGGTGAAGAGCTGCGGCGCAATGTGGAAAGCCATCTCCTTGAAGTGACCCGTGCTTACTGGGGACTGTACATGGAACGTTCTCTCCTGCTGCAGAAAGAAAAACTGGCTGAAAAAAGTCTGAAAATCTATAAAAAAATGCAACAACGAACCGACATGGATGTACCGCGCAGCCTGCTGGCACGGGCAAAATCCCAGGTCAGCGCCCATGAGCTGGCTGCCATGCAGGCCGAATATGCCATGCTCAATGCACAGTCACGTATCCGTGCACTGGTCAATGCCCCTGAAATGCTTTCCACCTCCGGGCTGGAAATGATTACCCGGCAACTTCCCAGCCATACACTCTTTGATATCAGTTTTGACAAGGCCCTGCAGACAACCCTGGAAAACAGACCGGAAGTTTCCCAGGTGGTTAAGCATATTCAGTCTGCCTACCTGCGGCTTGAACGATCTGAAAATGAACTGATGCCTGATCTGGATCTCTTTTTCCAGACCTATGTCAAGGGGCTTGAGGGCGATTACGAATACGGCACGGCCTACTCCAACCAGTTTGATGAGGGCGGGCCCAGCTATGTTACCGGCCTGCGACTTGAATTCCCACTTGGCAATAATGGGGCAGAGGCCAGAAACCTGCGTAAAAAATTGGAAATTCGCCAACTTCTGCATCAACTGGACACCACGGTTGAAAACGTACTTCTTGAAGCCCAGGTTTCCTATCGTGAACTTATCAAGAACTACCGTTCCATGGTACAGAGCTATCAGATCATGCGCTCCGACGACGAAGAGGTCAAGGCGCTGCTGGCACGAATCGACTACCTGCTGACCCAAAATGATCCTTACGGTGACGCGCTGTACAGGCTACTGGATGCCAATGAGCGGTTGACTGATTCAGAAGAACTGTTTGCAAAAAGTGAATTGACCTACAACTATTCCCAGTATAATTTATACAGGGCCATGGGTATTCTGGTCAGCACCAATAATATAAAGTTTGAGGAACAGACCGAAGATACGGATGACGGTTTACCGGTCATGCATGTGCAAAAACAATAAACCCAGTAGTCTGTCCCCAAACACAGGCCACCTCCACCGGGGGTGGCTTTTTTCGTTTTTTTTTATAGTCCTCCCCGGGCATATACTATGCAGATAAATAAAAAAATTTTAATTGTGTTCCTGCTGGCCTGTGGATGGCTGCCTGGTTTCCAGCGCCAGGCAGCCTGCCAAAGCCTCGAGACCTTTCTCGAGCCCGCCCGGCTGGTTGACATCTCTACTCCTTACCGTGACAGGATCGCCCGGGTTTCCGTCCATGAAAATGAGCATGTGACTAAAAATACACTGTTGGCTGAACTTGAAACAGGAGTTTTGAAAAGCCGTCTGCAGCAGGCAAAACAGTCGGCGGAATTTCACGGAGACATTGATTCGGCTCGAGCGCTTGTTCGACTGAGGGACAACAGAGTTCGGCTCCTCACGGGACTTGAAAAAACCGGTAATGTCCGGCCCCAGGAACTGAGCACCGCCCGAACCGAACTGAGTATGGCCAGGGCGGAACTGCAAAGCGCCCTGGAGAGGAAAAAAATAAAAAAGCTTGAGATCAAAATTATTGAAGCACAGATCCGAGAAAAACAACTTGTCAGCCCCATTGACGGTGTTATCATACAAATCAATAAGCAGGAGGCTGAACTCCTCGGCGGCGGAGATACTGAACCGCTCCTGACCATTGCCCAGCTGGATCCTCTGCATGCGGTTTTTCATGTTGCTCCCGCCCTTGTCCATGACCTGAAAGAACAACAGAAGATTTCGCTTGATGTGGACGGGAACAACGTCACCGGAGTTGTTGACTTTATCTCTCCGGTTATTGATGCCAAAAGCGGAACAATTACTGTTCGGCTTGTAGTACCGAATAAAAAACATCTTCTGCGCAGCGGCAGTAGATGTACTCTCATTCTGTAACTAGTCAGCAGCACCTCACGGAGTCTGCGCGTACCTCTTCGTCCATTTCGGCCTTCTCAAATAGCATTTTTAATGATTCTCCAGGAGAACTTATCCATGACAGAACAACAAAAGCAGCAACAGGTCAAAGTCCGTTACAATGAAACCTCGTCCCTCTTTGCCTCCCAGTTCCTCATCAACACCAGCACCGAGGACATCACCATCAACTTTTCCTCCGGCCCCATGAGCGATCCGACAAACGGCGAAACCATCCTTCCGGTTCACACCAGAATGTCGATGACCATGGCCGGCGCCCGCCGTTTACACGCAGTACTCGGTAAAATTCTCGCCCAGCAGAGCGGCCGGGGCGACGGAGACAAAATCCCTGCCAATGCCCAGGCAAAAATCCCGGATATAAAACAGTAGGAAATTGTGGTGCAGCCAACAGAGAATGAAGGGGGTTCATTTACGCTCTCGGCTCCGGATCTCCGCCGACTGACCCGTTCTTTCGGCCGAGAGGCCTTTGTCCGGAACAACCGGGCAACGCTTCTCCATCAATTTCTGCAACAAACCATCGGTCTGATCAACGGGGCCGGCGGCTTCTATTTTTCCAAGGCTCAGGAGGAGATACGGATTGAGGCCGCCCTGCTTTCCCGGCAGGTCCACACCCTGGGGACGGACATTGAGCAACAGACGGCCGCCTGTGTCCGTGAGTCATTGCTGCAGGCCAACACCTGTTACAGCCTGATCGGCAGCGAAGCATCCCTCTACTCCACCTGCTGTCCCCTTCCCCGTGACAAAGGATGCCTTGCCGTACTTCTGGTCACGGATAAAGATTCACTCTCCCCCTTCCTGATCACCCTGCAGTTGCTTGCAGCCTTACTTGATGAACATCTCAGGGACTGTGATGCAGTTCTATCCGCCGACCAAAATGGGCCCGACTCTTTTTCCGGTCCACTGCTCGGAGCGTTGACCCATGTTTTTGCCATGGAACCCGGTAAAGAGCGAATCAACCACCTGAACCAGTCACTGAAAATACTGACCCATGCCGACCTGTGTGCACTTGCCCTGGTCGAAAACAACAGAAAAAATAAAAATAAAAAAATAAAATTTGCTGCTGTTTCCGATGTCGCCTCGGTGGATTCACGCACAGAACCGATCCGGCTCCTGCAAAAGGGTGTTCAGGAATGTGTTCTTCGCAAGATTCCGCTCTGCCTGCCCGAGTATGAAGAAAAAAACGAACATTTCAGCGCATCGCTTATCCTGGAAGAAATCGGCCGCAGTACCGGTTGCGTCCGGGTTGCAGCCCTACCGCTGAAAGCGCTGGACGATGAACCACAGGCAGTTCTACTCCTTGGCTGGAACAGTACCGGGAACAAACAGGAACCGCCCCTGCCTGCCTTGGTGAACGTTTCCCCTCTGCTGGCCGGAATTGTCTCCTACCTGACCGATACCCTGGCAATACGCGGCAAAAAAATACAAAAAAAACAGATAAAAACAGGTTGGACACTCCAGCAGAAGGTAACGGCAACGGTCGCTGCTGTTCTGCTGCTTCTTCTTTTCCTCCCGGTTCCTTATCGAATAACGGCTGATGCCGTTGTCAAACCGAACGTTGCCCGGTTCGTAGTTTCCCATGATGACGGCCTGTTGCTCAAGGCCATGGTTCGGCCCGGTGATCAGGTGACAAAAGGGCAGGAACTTGCCCGTCTGGACGGTCGTGAAATAGAGGTTGCAACAGCAGAACTGCAGGCGGAACTCGACAAAGCCAAAAAACTACGTGATCAGGCGACCGCTCTTGGAAACACGGCAGCGGCTCAAGTCGCCCGTCTTGATGCACTTCGCTATCAACAACGGCTCATTCGGCTCTCGCAGAGAAAAAAGCAACTGATACTCTCCAGCCCGGTCAACGGCATTGTCCTTTCCGGAGATCTCCAGAGGGCCGAGGGGAGTCCGGTCTCCAGAGGACAAACCCTTTTTGAGGTGGCTCCCCTTAAAGTCATGGATGTAGAGGTCACCATTGATGAGGAGACAATATCCAGAATTACAGAAGATACCGAGGTCAGGGTTCGCTTTGCAGCCTACCCCGAAAATTTCTGGCAGCAGAGTTTTTCACGAATCGAACCACGGGCACAGATTCGAAACAATAAAAATGTTTTTATCGGTCTTTTGCAGTTTGACAATCCAGACAACAAACTGCGGCCGGGCATGCGGGGTGCGGCCAAAATCCACATCGGCAATAAATCCCTGGGCTGGATCATTTTCCACAAGCCATGGTACACCCTGCAACACCTGGTGGACATTTTTCTATAGCCCGTTCCCATGCCTACACCTGCAGACACACAGCCCAAGAAACAAGGATTTCCACAGCTCCGACCCGGGCTCTGTTTCACCCCTGTTCAAGGTCGGGACAAGGTCCACTTTATAGTCGAAGATCCTTCCAGGCATGTCTATTACCGCATCGGCAGGGAAGAGTATCTTCTCCTCACTCACCTGAACTCCTCTTCTTCATTGGAAGAACTGCTGCACAAGGTTAACCGGGAATCAGAGATTGACCTTGCTCCGGAGCAAGTCGAAACTATTCTGCAGTGGCTGGCCGGCAGGCAGCTCCTGCAGATGGACAATCCCCAGACTCTCACCAGCGTCCTTGAGCAGGAAAAACAGATGCATGGAATACGCAAACAGAACCGGATGAACCTGATTTCGTTTAAAATTCCGCTTGGCAATCCCGACCCGTTGCTACACAGAATATATCCCGGGCTGAAATGGCTGACCGGGCCCGGCTTCGGACTGATCTGGCTTCTCGCAGGCCTCCTGGCTCTTGGTGGTCTTTTTACCCGCTGGCAACTGTTCAACGACAACACCGCCGGTTTTTTCTCTCCGGCCAACCTGTTCATCCTCTGGCTTATATGGCTTGGGCTGAAAATCCTGCACGAGCTGTTTCATGCCCTGGTCTGCTACCGATACGGCGGCAGGATATACGAGGCCGGTATTTTGTTTATTCTGTTTATTCCACTCACCTATGTCAACGCGACCTCGTCCTGGAAATTTCCTTCCCCATGGCAGCGGATCCATGTGGCGGCAGCCGGAATATTTGCCGAGCTCGGCGTTGCCTGGATAGCCCTGCTCCTGTGGGCATACGATCCCGACTCAACGACCGGGCTTATCGCCCATCGTACCGCTATTATCGCCGGACTGAGTTCGTTGCTCTTCAATGCCAACCCGCTGATGCGCTTTGACGGTTATTATATTCTCTCAGACTTCATGGGCATACCCAACCTGTATCAGCTAGGCCTCCAGGATGTTAAATCCCGTTTTGCTCACCTATTTCTGGGTATCAGGCAACCACCTATTGCCGAAGAGTCCCATCGAATTTTTATTCGGACCTACGGAATCCTGATTTTTATCTGGAGATTCCTGATTTTCGGTTCCCTGGGCTACCTGGCCAGTAAACTCTTTGGAGGATTGGGCGTGGGCATTTCGCTGGTGGCCCTGCTGTTCTGGATATCCACTCCAATCCATGCTCTGCTGGCTCGCTGGCCGACCTTCAAACAACATAATCCGCATGTATTACGAGATCTGCTGACACGCAGTCTGACAGCTCTCATTCTTATCGCAGTGCTGCTGACAACTGTGGGTTGGAATCGAACGATCCAAGCGCCGGCCGTGGTGGAATATCAACACCAATATCGCATAAAAACAGGTGGTTCCGGTTTTGTCCGACGGATTTTTGTCCGGGACGGCGACACGGTAAAAATGGGCCGGACCCTGATGATTCTTGAAGATCCTGCAATTACAGCCGCACTCCGTGACACACAACTGCTTCTTGAACAGAACAGTGTAAAGACTCGTGTGGCCCATAACAGTAACCGATTTTCCGAGGTTCAGATACTTCGCCGGCAGCGGAGCGCCCTGGAAAAAATGGAGGCCCGACAACAGGAAGAGACCAAGGCCCTGATCGTGACTGCCCCGGCTTCCGGACGTGTGATCGCATCTAATCTGGCTGAGCTTGAAGGAACTTTTCTTGACAAGGGCCGGGAAATTCTCTGGCTGGTTGATGCAGGAGAAAAACAGTTAAAGGCATCAATTTCGCAGGATGGTATTGATCAGATGCGTGCGCTTGTCGGAAAAACCGTCACTGTTGACATGCGAAACCTGGGTATCGGTCGTTTTAAGGGCAAGGTCAAACGAATAACACCCACGGCTTCAACCCGGCTGACCCATCCCGGACTTGCCGCCCGCTACGGTGGTCCGATCGATGTCCTTGAACGGAGAGTGAAAAGCCGGAACAATTCCACAGAAGAGCAAATACAACTGGCATTTTTTGAACCACGATTTTCAATGGAAATAGAGGTTCCGGAAAATCTGGTTAAACGAATGTGGGCAGGCCAGATAGGTTTTATCCAGACCACCGGCCCCAAATTGACGCTCTGGGATCGCGTAGGCAGACAGTTTGATAAATGGATCCAAAAAAAAGACCGGGCTGCAGCTGCCAGATGAAACGTTTTTTTACGCTCTCCATTTTTGCCCTGACCGTGATGACGGCACTGCTCTTCTTTTTCCGGCTCCAGGCGGGAAGTTATCTATTCACCCGAATCCTGCAGGGGGCCGGGGCGAAGGATATTCAGCTGAAACTATCCGACCTCAACAGCAATGAGCTCATTTTTTCGCGTGTCGACTGTACCATAAACGGCAATATAGTCTCCATGCAGGGTGGATCTTTCCGCTGGAGCCATGCCGTTCTTTCAAAAAAACGATTGGATACAGTTGCAATTGACACTCTTGTGGTTCAACTTGCACCCAAAAACCAGCCGCCATCAACGCAGTCCATCACCCTTGAACAGATCCTCACGCAGATTGGACAGATCAGACAGCAACTGCCTTTCCAGAGCCTTTCCGTTCACCACCTCACCCTTACCGGCCCTGCCTCCGGTTCATTTTCCGGCCGGGAACTGGGCTTCAGGCTGGAGAAACAGGGCCTGAAGATAATGGGTGAGCTTGTCCTGCCCGAACGAAATCTCAGGCTGAAGATGGCGTCTCCAGACGAGAACCAATGGAGAATTTCCCTGGATGAACCCGGCCGGGGTGATCCTTTTTTTTCCGCCCGACTTCAGCACCAGGAAAAACAAATCCGGGTAAAAATTGAGGCAAATCTTGCCGGGTTTAACCGGCTCACGCCCCTGTTGCCCGGGCCGTTGCCGGAGATGAAGGGGAAACTCACCGGAAGGCTTGCGTTCTCAGTTAATGAGACAACGGCCGATCTTGCCTTGAATATACAGCAGACCGAGTGTGCCGGGACAGCAGCAGCCTCGGTCAAGCTTGCACTTCACGGCCGCATAGGTGCAGCCGGAAAGCTGCATGTAGACGATCATTCAGTTCTTACGATCTCCGGGCTGCAGAAAAAGAATATGTCCATTGGCGAGCTCACCGTCGGCCTTGACGGAGTCCTTGAACAAGTGGACGGGCAACAGCGATTCAAGGTCTCGCCCGAGGCCACGGTCAAGGCATCACACCTCAAAGGGCCCGGACTGGCTATCGAGTCCGTGACCGTTTCGTCCGCCATGCAATTCATCTCCTCCGGCAAAAAAATCGCTTTGATCCTGCAACCTGACTGGCGGATGCGGATCATCGACCTGATGAGCAATGGAGTACATATGGCGGAAGCCGAACTGCAGCCCGAGCATGAAACGATACTTTCTATCGTGCCGGGTAAAATTCCCGTCTGGAGTGTTGCACCCTCGAGTTGGCAATGGACTATGAACCCGGTCACTCAGCAGCAAATCCGCATTGATTCGGCCCCAATATCCATCAACATCCTGCAGCTCACCGGAACAGCTGAAAAGCAGCATATACAAATGAAGCTGAGCAGCCGGCATCTCGACCTGACGAATAATAATACAAGCCTGTCCCTTGCAGATATCAAGGCCACACTCGGCGTCGAGAGCGGCCGGATTACGGGAAAGGCCTCGCTCTCCCCAAAATATGTTCCCGGCACCCTGAAAATCAAATTTTCCCACGATGTACAAAAAGGTAGAGGGACGGCAATTGTCCAAGCCGAAGAGCCAGTCTCTTTTTCAAAAATAACTCCCCTGAGCAGCGTCCTCAACCAGTGGCCCTTTGCCTTCGACCTGACCGATGGTCAACTCCGACTGAACGGATCCATCCATTGGCAGCAGAAACAGCCTGTACAGGCTTCCCTGCAGCTTGAACTTTCGGGGGCAAAAGGAAATCTGAAAGAGGTCCTTTTCTCCGGGCTCGCAATTCGGGAGGATCTCCAGCTCCTACCGACCATTCAATCGGTCAAGAATGGATTTGTCACCATAGATAGCCTTGAGACAGGTATTACAGTGAAGAACATTGCCATGGAAACCGGTTTTTCCCCCTCACCCCATGGCCGTCTGCCAATACTTATTGTCCGCAATCTCTCCGCCTCACTCTTTGGCGGCACCGCCTCCGATGATTTTTTCAGTTATGATCCACAACAGCCTGAAGTGGAAAGCACAATCCGGCTCAACAACATTGATCTTGCTCGGATGATCACGGTCCAGCAGGTAAAGGGCCTCAAGGTAACAGGACACATCAAGGGCAGCCTTCCCTTTATTCTGGACAAAACCGGTCTGCGGATGGACGAAGGGATACTGCACAATACAGCAGGCGGTGGTCTGATCAGATACACACTTGCCGGCAATGCCGGTCTGAAAGAATCTCCGCTTACCGAGTATGCACTCAAGGCCCTGGAGGAATTTCATTATTCCCTGCTTTCAGCCACAGCCGAGTACCAGCCCGACGGAGATCTGCATGTCAGCCTCCACCTTGAGGGGAAAAGCCCAAAGCTTGATACCAAGAGACCGGTGCATCTCAATATCAATACCGAGCAAAATCTCCTTTCCTTGTTGAAAAGTCTTCGTTATAGTAGTTCATTGACTGGTGAAATTGATAAGGAAGTCCGGCAGCATTATCAGGAATGATGAAGACCACAGCCGTCGGTTACGTATCTTTTCATAATCCTGCGATATACCACTTTATGATCGCGGCATCGGTAAACCCCATACCCCTTTTGATCCGGGAGAAAATCATGCGGATTGCCCTGATTCTTTGTATACTGACCTCATTTACCATAGGGGCCTGCTCGCCCACTGTAAAAGTTGAAGCGCCGGATAAACCGATTACCATAAATCTCAATGTCAAGATTCAGCATGAGATCAGGGTTAAGGTTGAAAAAGAACTCGACAATGTATTGAGTGAAGACAGTGGACTCTT
>CAZPXI010000057.1:6460-11785 GCA_964590715.1 uncultured Desulfobulbus sp. | reverse complement strand
TGCCGCGCAGGATCTTGCCGGACCGGGTCTTGGGCAGGCGGGAGACAACGGCCGTCTCCCTGTAACAGGCAATGGCACCGATCTGCGAGCGGACCAGCTGCACCAGTTCGACTTTAAGTTCCTCTTCGTCGCACTCGACCCCGGCCTTCAACACCACCAGACCAAGGGGTTTCTGGCCCTTGAGTGCATCATCGGTACCGAAAACTGCGCATTCGGCAACATGGGGATGGGTGGCAACAACCTCTTCCATTGCCCCGGTGGACAGCCGGTGACCGGCAATATTGATCACATCGTCGATCCGGCCCATGACAAAGACGTAGCCGTCCTCATCAATGTAGCCGCCGTCACTGGTCTCGTAATAGCCGGGGAAGGCCGACATGTAGGAGCTGATAAATCGTTCTTCATTGCGCCACAGGGTCGCCAGGGTACCGGGAGGCAGGGGCAGCTTGACCACGATATTGCCCTCCTGATTCGGTCCCAGCTCATTGCCCTCGTCGTCGAGAACATGCACATCGTAACCGGGCATCGGCTTGGTGGGAGAACCCGGCTTGACCGGAAACTGTTCAATCCCCATGGGGTTGCCGACAATGGCCCAGGCGGTTTCGGTCTGCCACCAGTGGTCTATGACCGGTACATTCAACATCTTCCTGGCCCAGTGATAGGTGTCCGGATCCAGTCGTTCTCCGGCCAGAAACAGGGTCTGGAAGCCGGAAAGATCATATTGTTTGAGCAGCACTCCTTCGGGATCCTCCTTTCTGATTGCCCGAAAAGCGGTAGGCGCAGTGAACATTACCTTGACCTTGTGCTGATTGATCACCCGCCAGAAGGCTCCGGCATCAGGGGTGCCGATGGGTTTTCCTTCATAGACAATGGTGGTACAGCCATGCAACAGCGGCCCGTAAACAATATAGGAATGACCAACCACCCAGCCCACATCCGAGGCGGCCCAGTACACATCTCCAGGCTCCACATTATAGATGTTTTTCATGGTCCAGTTCAGGGCCACGGCATGACCACCATTATCCCGCATAACCCCCTTGGGCATGCCGGTGGTGCCGGAGGTATAGAGAATATACAGCGGATCAGTGGCCTGGACCGGGACGCAATCGACCGGTTCTGCTGCCGAAACAGCCTCCTGCCAGGAAATATCACGCTCCTGCATCAGTTCAGCCGGGACGAAATCACGCTGAAAGACTATACACTTTTCCGGTTTATGACTGGATTGCTCAATGGCTGAATCCACCAGCGGTTTATAGGCCAGGGTCTTTTTGCCCTCAAGCGCTCCGGAGGCAATGACAATCGCCCTGGGTTGGGCATGATCGATTCGGATAGCCAGCTCGTTGGCGGCAAAACCACCGAACACCACCGAATGAACGGCACCAAGCCGGGCACAGGCCAGCATGGAGACCAATGCTTCGGGTATCATCGGCATATAGATTATGACGGTATCGCCTTTTTGAACCCCCTGGTTGCGCAGGGCCCCGGCAAAGACGGACACCTGCTCCAGCAGTTCACGATAGGATATCTTGCGAAGAGTATCGGTCACAGGTGAATCGTAAATTATGGCTGCCTGATCGCCGCGTCCGTTTTCCACGTGCCGGTCAACGGCATTATAACAGGTGTTCAGTTCGCCGCCCCGAAACCAGCGGTACTGGGGTGGATTGGATCGATCAAGGACGGTATCCCATTTTGTATACCAGTCGATCCCTTCTGCCGCCTCGGCCCAAAATCCTTCCGGATCTTCAATACTCTTTCGAAACACTGCCTCGTATTCGCCCATCTTTTCTCCTCTAAAATAGGTTACGACTAACGGCTCAAAGATACCCTTCCGTAGTACAGCTTATACCCAATTGATCCCTGTCCGGCAAGGATTAGCCCTTTTGAGGACTATTTTTCCCGGACTTCGAATCCTGGGTACCTGTGACGACTTATGAGGCTTGAGTTTATGAAACCGCAGAATTTACATGAAAGTGCCTTCCAAGGCTTTGACTCTTGAGTCTCTTTCGTTGTTCGTTGTGGATGTGGTCTGAAAATTTGGTCCAGCCATGCTGGTTATATAGCCTGCGAGAAATTACAGATGACCGGCAACACCGGAACAAGACTCGAATAGTTTTGCAAAATCACTTAATCTGTACCATAATAATCATCTTCCGGACCATCCATAGCAGTGACTCGTCACCCTGAAGGCAAACGGTACCAGGAAAACGAATTAAACATATCAAAGCAATTGGTTATGAAAAATAATCCAAACCCTCAGCATCCATTAAACCTCCGACGGTACCTGCTCGCAACCATCATTCCCATCCTCCTGCTCACTGTTTCCCTGTCCCTGTTTCTATATGACCAGTTGCAACAGCACACCTTTATTAAAAAAGAGATTGAAGGGGTGCAAACTATCAAGATGTTGTACGGCGGCCTGACCGACCTGCAGAAAATCAGAGGATACAGCCAGATATTTCTCTGGGGACACAGTGAGGTGGATGAGAATCTAAAGAAATTAAAGGAACATTTTCTGGATACATTTCACCAGAAAGACTGGCTGCGGCAAGTGGATATCTTTCGCGTACAGGCTGAATCCGTTCATCTCTATGACAAGGCTCAGGATCTTTTTCTTATTGACCTTACCGATGCCGGATCCGTGGATCTGTTCAACGAATACAGTCAGCTGATTTCAGAAATTCTGCAATTGATGCAGCTTACGGCCGATAGATCCAATCTGATCCTCGACCCGGAGCTGGACACATACTACCTGATTGATATCCTGACTAAACAAATTCCCTACCTGAGTGAGTCCATCGGAAAGGTTCGCGGGCTTGGAAGCGGCCTTATCGCAAAGGGAAGGGTCAGCAAAGAGGAAACCGATCAGTTACAAGGTTTCCTGACGATCATCCGGACAAGGATTAACAATGTCAAGGAGGCCCAGACGGTTTTAAGCAAAGTCGCTGCAGACATCGCACAGAAGGTAGACATGCTGCCCGACGACCTTGAGAAGATTCTTTGCGAACTGTTTGCACAGTGTCGATACATTGTAGAAGATCACATTCAACCGGCAATGAATCCGGAAGATTTTTTTCAACTGGCCACCACGGCAATTGATCTCATCGATACTCCCTACCAGGGCGGGCTGTCCCTTCTGTTTTCCCGCCTGGAAACACGGCGGAACAAGCAGCTTCAACAGGGGACGGTTATATTTTTAGGCACAGCCGTAACCATCCTGCTGTTGCTCTATTTCAATAGATCATTCTACCTGAACAACAAAAAACTGCACGAGGAAATGGCGGAGCTTTCGATTACCGACCAGCTCACCGGACTCTATAACCGCCGACATTTTTATGCTGTTTTCCCCAGGGAACTGCGCACCAGCCTCCGCCATGGCTGTCGCCTGTATATTGCCCTGCTGGACGTGGATTTTTTTAAACGCTACAATGATACCTACGGGCACCCCAAAGGTGATGTGGTCCTTCACCGGATCGGCGCAACCATGCTCCATATTCTCAGGCGGGCAGATGATTACTGTTTCCGGATCGGCGGGGAGGAGTTTTGTTTCTTTTTTATTGAGCAGGATTTGAAGAAGGCCGAAATGCTGACGGAAAAAATGCGGGCCGCCATTGAAGGACTTCACATTCCGCACGAAGGCAACACACCATACGGGGTGGTTACCGTTTCCCTGGGACTTATCGAGGTACCGGCGGAAGCCGACTGTCCACTGGAACGGATCATGCCGGAGTTGGACCATGCCCTTTATGCGGCAAAAAAGGCAGGTCGTAACCGATACACTGTTGCAGGTTGAAAAGGAGGCTACAACAGCCACCAGAGGGGATAGTGGATCGTTGTATGTGCACACGCCCGAGGTCCTGCGAAGCCTCTGCAGCCCGACAGCACATTTTAGCTGTTTCCGAGCCTTGATGAACTCTTACGGCTTTCGCTGTTTCCGGTATTTTTCTTGTTAACGGCACAAAGCAATGTTATCATTTCGGTATGAGAATACTTGAACGATATTCTTTCAATTTTTCTTTTTTCCTTGCCGGGTTGCTGTGCTGCCTTTTGTCAGCGGAACTGCAGCCGGCCCTCGCCCTTGAAAAAACAGCCGATACCTTTCAAATCATCAAGGTCAAAAAAAGACCGGCCAAAGAACTGCTTCCCCAGGTACAAACCGTTCTCTCACCCACCGGCCGGGCCTCGGTCGATACAATATCCAATGCAATTATCGTCTCCGACACCCCGGAGGTTATTGAAAATATCCGCCGCCTGATAGCGGGCCTCGACAAAAGCGTTCCCCAAGTGACCATCCGCCTGCGATACCGGCAGGCAGGCACGAAAACCCGTTCCCTGTCCACAGCCGGCGGCATCAGTGGTGGTGAAGGCGGACTGCGGATGCATACCGACGCATTCAACCAAAGCCAAACTCTTCAGCTCACTCTCAGCTCGGGCAGCAGCGGCTATCTTATGGTCGGCCGAGACCTTCCCTTCACCGACTACTGGCTGGATCTCTGTTCACGCTACGGGTACCGGTTCAAATGGATGACCAGGTACAAGCGGGTTGAAAGCGGTTTTGAAGTACAGGCCGTTGCGCTGGGCTCCAGAGTGGATTTGACCCTGGTGCCCCGGCTGTCCTTTGGCGACAGCCGGGAAATCCGTTTTACCAGAGCCGCCACCAGAATCACGATACCAGTCGACACCTGGGTGCCGGTGGCCGCTTCCGATGCTGGAACGGATTTAATTTCCGCTGCAATTGTAACGGCAAATGGACAGAGCAACAGCCGGGCCATGGTGATTGAAGTCAAGGCCCGGGTCAGAAAATAGGGGTTAGTACAAAAAAACTCCGTGTACTGGGAGTATATTCAAACTCAAGGGATTTTGTATGCCTGATATACCAAGTATCTGCTGTTACTGCGGCTGTGGATGCGGTCTGTATCTGCACGTGGAACATGGCCGGGTCACCGGTGTGAGTCCGAGTCGAAGCCATCCTGTTTCCAGAAACAATCTCTGTGTCAAGGGCTGGCATGTCCATGAATATATCCACCATTCCGATCGGCTGACAAGGCCGTTGATTCGGCAGCATGACAGGTTGCGTCCGGCCTCGTGGGAGGACGCCCTGGATCTGATTGCTGAAAAACTGACTGCGGTAAAACAGCAATACGGACCTGATCGAATCGGCGTGCTGTCGTCGGCAAAATGCAGCAACGAAGAAAACTATCTGCTGCAGAAATTTACCCGAATCGGGCTGGGCACCAACAACATTGATCACTGCGCCCGGCTCTGACACGCCTCCACGGTGGCAGGTCTTGCCACCACCTTCGGCTCCGGCGCCATGACCAACACCAT
>CAZPXI010000057.1:0-6360 GCA_964590715.1 uncultured Desulfobulbus sp. | reverse complement strand
CCACGGTGGCAGGTCTTGCCACCACCTTCGGCTCCGGCGCCATGACCAACACCATCAATGAGCTGGAAGAGGCCCAGGTCATTCTGGTGTCCGGATCCAACACCACCGCAACCCATCCCCAGGTTGCGCGGCGCATCTTTGATGCCGTTGACAAAGGTGCCAAGCTGATCGTCATCGATCCCCGGAAAACAAAAATCGCCCGCCATGCCCATATCCACCTGCAGATTCGGCCCGGCACAGATATTCCGCTTTTAAATGCTATCATGCGCTGCATCCTTGATGAGAACCTGATCGATGACCTGTTCATTGAAATGCGTACGGAAAACTATCTGGCCATGTGCGATCTACTGCTCCAGGTCGATCTGAAGCAGGCCGCCGAGATTACCGGAGTTGCCGCAGACGACATTGCCCGGGCAGCCCGGATATATGCCGGGGCCCAACGCTCGACCATCTGTTACTGCCTGGGCGTAACCCAGCACACCTGCGGCACGGCAAACGTCAAAAGCTATGCCAACCTGGCCATGCTTACCGGCCACGTGGAACAGGAGTTCACCGGAGTTGATCCCCTGCGCGGCCAGTATAACGTCCAGGGTGCCTGCGACATGGGAGCCCTGCCCGGAGTTTTTCCCGGTTATCAGGCCGTTGCCGATCCGGAGATCAGAAAAAAATTCGAGGGGGCCTGGGGTTGTACGCTCCCCGCAAACCCCGGCCTGACCGTAGTCGAGATGACCCATGGCGGACCGGCGGAAAAATGCCTGCAGGCCATGTTTATCATGGGCGAAAACCCCATGCTGTCCGATCCGGTTCTCGACCGGGTACAAACCAGCCTGCGGGGACTGGACTTTCTGGTCGTTTCGGATATCTTTCTCACTAAAACCGCAGAACTTGCCGACGTGGTGCTGCCGGCCGCCTGTTTTGCCGAAAAAACGGGCACCGTGACCAATTCCGAACGGAGGGTACAACTCAGCCACAAGGCGGTTGAGCCACCCGGTGAAGCCAGAACCGATGACTGGATCATCCAGGAAATCTCCAGCCGGATGGGCTATCCCATGCAGTATGACTCGCCGGTGGAGATCATGGAAGAAATATGTCTGCTGACCCCGATCTACGGTGGCATTTACCATGACCGCCTCCACGCCTCCTGGGGTCTGCAGTGGCCCTGCCTGGATCGTAACCATCCGGGCACGCCCTTTCTCCATAAGTACAATTTCACCCGGGGATTCGGCCGATTCGAACCGGAACAGCATGTGCCGCCGGCTGAACCTGCCGATAACGAGTTTCCCTTTGTCCTCATCACCGGCCGCAGGTACCATCAGTATCATACCGGAACAATGACCAGGCGCAGTGCAACCCTCAAGCGTGAACGCGACACCTCATTGCTGGATATGCACCCGAAAGACGCAAAAGAACTCGGTCTGGCGAATGGTTGTCGGATCCGGGTCCGTTCCCGTCGGGGCAGTGTCCCCTTTACTCTCCATCTCAGTACACAGGTGGACCGTGGCGAGCTGTTCTGCGATTTCCACTTCCACGAATCCCCGACCAATGTCCTGACCCTGGCCGACAGCGATCCCGTGGCCAAATGCCCGGAATATAAATGCTGTGCCGTCACGGTGGAGGTGGATCATGATTGAATCCCAAACCCTGAAAAAGGATCACCTCCTGCCGCTTTTACGAAAACTCGGTAAACAATACCGGCTGGTTGGACCGGTCCGCAACCGGTTCGGCGATACCCTCTATGTCGAAATTACCGAACTTGACCGGGTCGAAATCGACTTCAGACATCAACCCCAGAATTCGCTCAAGTCCTTTTTCTTTCCGCAAACCGAACCGCTGGCCAGCTATATTGTCGATACCGAACCGGCATCGCCGACCCAGCTGTACAGTTTTCACCCCTTGCTGCCTGAAAACCGGCCGACCCTGTATTTCGGAGTTCGTTCCTGCGACCTGTTTGCCGTCCTCTACATGGATATGATTTTTCTCGGCGGCAAACACAGGGACATCTATTATGAACAACGGCGTCGGGGTGCTGTTTTCGTCACTCTGGGCTGCAATGAACCCTTTACCAACTGTTTCTGCAACGCCACCAAAAACGGGCCGTTCATCGAATTCGGCTTTGACCTGCAGCTCACCGATCTCGGCCCGGCCAGGAACAGTTATTTTGTCGAAACCGGCAAGGCCAACGGAGTCAATATAGTTAAAAACTGGGCCCGGTTTTTTACCGTCGCCACCAAGGAAGACCGCCGGTTTCAGTATCAGGCCGCCCTGGAGGCCCGGGGGCTGTTCAAACAGCTGGTTCATGTGGATCTTGCCTGTCAGGAGCTGGAAAAAGGAAACGAACCGGAGGACGTTCTCAGAGATTTTTCGGAGCGCTGTCAGGATTGCGGCGGCTGTGCCTTTATATGCCCGACCTGCACCTGCTTTTCCATCACGGATCAGGTTCGAAACAAGGACAGTGGAGAGCGCATCCGTTCCTGGGACGGGTGCACTTTTTCCGGGTTTACCCGCATGGCCGGAGGGCATAACCCGATCGATATGCGGCATCACCGCATCCGCAAACGTTTTTTTCACAAGCTCAAGCATGATGTCCAAAAGCATGGACGTCCCAGCTGTGTGGGTTGCGGACGCTGCGTAGACATGTGTTTCGGAGGAGTTGATATTATCCGTTTTATAAATGCAATAACCGAGGCCGGCGATATGGGCCGGGGAAAAAACCGTGGAGTATGATACCTATCCGTCCTGCAGCCTGGATGCCCGCAGACAGGCCCAGGCTGGCCGAGACAACATTTATCTGCCCGATCAGGCAATCGTCCGCAATATCATCAGGGAAAACAGCCGGGTCAATACCTATGAACTGACCCTGGTCGATGAGTTGGCCAACCACCGCTTCTCCTTTAAGCCGGGCCAGTTCATGATGATTTCCATGCCCCATCTTGGTGAGGCGCCGATCTCGTTCTCCTCAAGTCCGGACAGTACAGATGGTTTTTCCCTGACCATCCGCAACTCCGGTCGTCTGACGGCCGCCGTACAGCAACTGCGGCCCGGTGACATTATAGGCGTGCGCGGCCCCTACGGCCGACCATTTCCGCAAGACCGGCTGGGAGGGAAGAACCTGCTCTTTGTTGCAGGAGGTATCGGTCTTGCCCCGTTACGGCCGCTGATTGAATACTGGCTGTCTAGGGCGGACGAAGTCGGCAGCCTGACTCTGTTTTACGGCAGCAGGACGCCGGAAGAATTCTGTTTTAACCGGGATTATCCCCGCTGGCGCAAGGACGGCCTGGACCTTCGCCTCACCGTTGACCAGGCTGCTGAAGAATGGGACGGTTCCGTCGGTCTGGTCACCAGCCTGCTGGACGGATTTACAATTGATGAGGAGACTATAGCCCTGGTCTGCGGGCCGGGAATCATGATCCGTTTTGTTCTCCAGAAGCTGCAGGCCATGGGTATGGAGGCTGAGAATATCATCACCACCCTTGAGCGACATATGAAATGCGGGGTGGGTATCTGCGGACACTGTCACATGGAAGAAAAGTTGGTCTGTATTGACGGTCCTGTGTTCACGGCCGCCGAGCTCCCGGATCCGGACAACCCATGATGTACCGTGACCACCTCTCAACTTTACACAGGGAAGAGCACATGGCTATAAATCCAGTGACCGGGTACAACCCATGACCCATCATATAGAGTTTCAACCTGCAGGAAAAACCGTTGAAGTTGAAGACGGCACCACCATCATCCGAGCCGCCCGCCGGGCCGGTCTGCACATCAATGCCTCTTGCGGCGGTACCGGGGTCTGCGGCAAATGTCGGATACTGCTTGAATCCGGCACGGTTGCGGAAGGGATCAGTGAAAAATTCTCTCCTGAAGATATAGCCAAAGGTATCCGACAGGCCTGTACCGCCAAGGTCACCGAGGATGTCGTGGTCCGGATCATTGATGCAAGCGGCCTGAAAAAAGGGCAGCTCGGCACCGATGTACCTGAACGACACCGGGCCGGGAAGCATGTATTTAACATTGATGAGCTTCGCGAAGCCGGCATTTTTACCCCGCCGGTGGAAAAATTCTTTCTTGAACTGCCCCGGCCGGACGCAACCGACCATAGATCCGATGCCTCCCGAGTTATCCTGGCCATGCGGGAGCAGTATGAAGAACGCCATATCCAGATAGGTCTCAGTGTCCTGCGGAGACTGAGAAGAACCATCCGCGAAGATGATTTTCGCATCACCACTACCCTGGCCCGTCCGGTGAACAGCGAATCCCGTTCCCGTCTAACCCATGTTCAATCCGGGAACTGGTCAAAACGGAATTACGGCCTTGCTGTCGATGTCGGCACTACCACCGTGTACGGCCAGCTTCTTGACAAAAATTCAGGAAAAATTCTTGCAGAAGGCGGAGGATACAATAACCAGATCAGCTACGGCGAAGATGTCATCTCCAGAATGATCTATGCCGAAAAAGACGACGGCCTGACCCACATGCATGATCTGGTCACCGAGAGCATCAACGAAATCATTACCCGCCTGCTGAAAAAACAACGGGTTGCCCGCGATGAAATCTCTTCCATCACCCTGGCCGGCAACACGGCCATGACCCATCTGCTGCTGGAGCTTGAGCCCCATAATATCCGCCGGGCCCCCTATGTCCCGGTCTCCAACTTCTATCCACCCATCCGGGCCGTTGATATCGGCCTGAATCTTGCCGACCATGCAACCGCCCTCATATATCCGGCGGTCTCCAGCTACGTGGGCGGCGACATCGTTGCCGGGGTCATGGGCTCGGCCATGTACCGTACGGAAAAAATTACTCTGTTCATTGATATCGGCACCAACGCCGAAATTGTCATCGGCAACCGGGAATGGCTGGCCAGTGCCGCCTGCTCGGCCGGTCCTGCCTTTGAGGGCGGCGGCATCCTGCACGGCATGCGGGCCGCAGCCGGGGCCATTGAAGACTTTTCCATTGACTCCGAAACCCTGGAGCCCATGAGCATGACCATTGACTCCAAACCGGCCCGGGGTATCTGCGGCTCGGGCCTGTTGGTCATGATCGCCGATCTCTTTGAGGCCGGGGTTCTTGACCAGCGGGGCCGTTTCATCCGCAACCGGGAGCACCCGCGCCTGCGTGAAGGCCGCAGCGGTATGGAATACGTGATTGTCTGGGCCGAGGAATCGGGCATTGAGCGGGACATTGTCCTGACCGAGGTGGATGTCGATAACTTTATCCGGGCCAAGGGGGCGATCTATGCCGGTATCCAGACCCTGCTGACCGAGGTGGGCCTTACGGTGACTGATCTTGAGCAGGTCATCCTGGCCGGCGGTTTTGGTTCCTATATTGATCTGGACAGTGCTGTAACCGTCGGCCTGCTGCCGGAAATGGAGATCGGCAAAATGATGTATGTGGGCAACGGCTCACTGATGGGCTGCCGGATGAGTGAACTCAGCAACCATATCCGCAGGGATGTGGTTGCCGCCATCCAGCGCATGACCGGCTTTGAACTCTCAGAGGTTCCCTCCTACCGGGACCAGTATGTGGCCTCCCTGTTTCTGCCCCATACCGAAACCAAGCTCTTTCCCGAAACCGAACGTAGGCGGCTTATTCGAATGGAACAATCTGCTTCAAGCTCATCCGGCGATACATTGTAACTGTCGATTTCGCCAGCCTCCGTGAACTGGAAAGACTACTGGTAACCAAAAAAGAGAGGCAATTTCCAGAAAATCGAACAATTCCCGGAAAACCGCACGAAAAATACACGAACGCGGAAAACTCAACACCACACCTGCTGCTTGCTTTTGAAGCAAATTCGATATATCCCTTTACTGCACAGCATTTAGAGCAATCAATGACCAATGGCATTAAAAATGCATTACAGTATGGAAAAAAGCAGAAACACTCGCTGAAAATCATTCCGGGACAGGCAGAAAAAACGAAACTTACACCAGATGTAGGGTGTTGGTTGCCGAACAACCACGAAGGGTTTTTCCTAAAACCGGTTAGCTTGTGCCTGTCCATAAATGAGGATTTTTGTTCAGTGGTGTTACTTGATAACACGACGAGGTCAAGGCGTTCGGAAAATTGTACCACAGGCCGGATATTCCCAGGATAAAATTTTTCGTACAACGCCGAGATCGGGCAAGGTAGGAGAGGAACGAGACTCCGAAAGACCGTTTATGGGCAGGCACCAGCTTGCGGTGGTGATGGGTTATGAGTATTCCGGACTTTGCCGGCAAACGAGCATAACAACACCCCGAAAAGGCTCACCATTAGCGACAGATTGTTCGTACCATCTTGATATTGGGCGTCGCATGCGACGTATTGTTTTTATAAAATGGAGGAGATATGAAAAAAAAATTGTTATTGACCGGTGCA
>CAZPXI010000056.1:0-11822 GCA_964590715.1 uncultured Desulfobulbus sp. | reverse complement strand
TATTTAAGTTCTTCTGTACCCCGCTCTCCGCACCCATCAGCATGGCCCAGCAGCCTGCGTCCTTAAACGCCTGCAGCAGGGGTTTATCCACCTGGTTGACACAGGCCGAGGCAAACCAGGTAAAATCAAGCTTTCTTCTTCTGATTTCCTGGGCCAGCCGCATGGCCCGATCATAGTCGGCGGCAAGGGTCTCATCTATAAATTTTATCTCCCGATAGCCCTGGTCCAGACAGAGTTCAATCTCGGCCATCACGTTGTCGATACTGCGATAACGGATACCGCTTTTACGACTCTTATCGATCTGAAAACAGTAAATACAGTGGCGGTTGCATCCGCGTGAGGTCATGACAACCGCCACCGGTTTACGCCTGTAGGTTGCAGGTGCAGGGATATAACTATCCGCCTTGCCGAGCAGCTCCCGGGCCGGAAAAGGCAGGCTATCAAGTTCCTCAACAAGGGGTTGCGGTTGATTTTTGATAATCCGTTCACCCTTTTTAAAGGCAACCCCTTTAACCCCCTCTAGGGGTTTACCGGCCGCAAGCCGCTCCACCATGGCCACAACTGAGACCTCACCTTCGCCGTAGACCACCCCGTCGATCCACCTGCAGTCTTCCAGACATTGTTCCTGCAGGGCAATGGGATAGGGACCGCCCGCCGTTATAAACACATTTGGAAAAATTATTTTCAGGTTTCGGGCGGTCTTTTTCGCCTTGGGCCAGCCAAAGGTGGTTGAATACAGACCGATAAAACCGGGCGCAAACCTGGTGACCGCCTGAATAATCTGGGTATGGCTTAAAAAGGCACCGTTGAAGAATTCGACCTCATGTCCGGCCTGTTGTAAGGCTGCGGCGACCCAAAGGGTGCCCAGCGGCTGCCAGTAATTAATCTGGGAGGCCGCTGTTTTGGTGGGGAAGATCTCCTCCGGTTCCCAGGCGGGCATGATAAGGGCGCACTTCATGAGGAGTATTCAGGCTGCAGGTATTGAGGACGGGAAGCCGGTACATCTTCCTTTGCTGTAGCTTTTTCAGCCGTACACCCCTGCATGACTTTTTCCGCGACCATTATGCCGCTTTCCATGGCCTGATCCATATTCAGATAGCTGAACATTCCACTTCTGCCGATCAGATGAAGATTCTCAAAGGTATCGAGATAATCCGTAATAACCTTCAGATGCCGATGGTATTGAAGATCAAAAACAGGATAGGCATAGGGAATCCTGAGCACTGTGCTGTCAAGGACATCGCCGCGGGCCAGAAAACCCAGTTTTTCCAGATGATCAGCGGTCAGGTCGGAGAGTGTCTTTTCAGATGACTGCCAGATGGAATCACCGGTGTTGCAGAAATATTCAGCCACGACATGCGATCGTCCACAGGGGGCAAGCTCAGGGCTCCAGTTTTTCGGTTCATGGATTCTGCCAAATGGGACAGTATTCTCGGGAAAATACATCCAGGTGAGGTCGGTCAATCTTCTTTTCTTTAGAAACAGGGCAACAACAACCAGGGAACGAAAACGAATCCTTGCTGCCGCCCTGCGGACTGCATCCGGAGGCTGCGGGTTCATCTTTGCAATAAACTGTGTTATCGGGAGACTTGAGATATAGCCGGGCCCTTGCAGAGTCTGCTTTTTTCCTGCACATGCGTATTCAATGGCCGTGATTCTCCCCGGTTCATGGGAAATGCTTTCCACGGCTGATCCGGTTTGCACCACGTTTTTTGTCTGAATCAGCTCATGGAGTCGATCGGACAGCTGACCGATACCCATGCGTGGATAAAAAAATGTGTCGGTCAGGGTCTTTACCCGATGCCGACGAAACCTGATCAGGGAATGCTGTATAAACCGGCCCAGGGAGAGTCCGTCTATGCGCTTGGAGACCCAATCCTTACTGATATTCCGGCTGTCAATTCCCCAGACCTTTTCGCTGTAATTTTTAAAATAGAGTTCAAATATCGTCCGACCGAACTGGGCGACAACCCAGTCTTCAAGGGAGGTGATTTTTTTATGCCGGAAGGCACCGAGGACTTTTTCTTTGCCGTAATCCAGCAGAATTCTGCATGTTTTGGCCGCACCAAGCCCGAACACGGCGTTTCGAGGTGTGAGCGGGTAATCGATGTATTGACCGGCAATGTAGATCTGGCTTTTTCGGGGAACGCTTAACAGATCGTCTCCGAGGAGCTCGGAAACAAAGGATTGCAGTTGCTGGTTATCGGTAAGGAAACGGTGGCCGCCAAGATCAAAACGGTAGTCACCATGGGTTATAGTCCTGGCCAGCCCACCTACTGTTGTATCTTTTTCTACAATTGTTGCCGGATGCCCGGCCCGTGTCAACCACGCTGCCGCTGATAATCCGGAGAGACCAGCGCCCAGGATAATCGTCATTTGACCAGCAGGACGGATACTTGCGCATTATTCGACACTTCACGGCTGACACTGCCCAGGATAAGGTTATGCATACGATGACTGCGGCACCCCATAATAATCAGATCAACGTCCTCGTCCCGGGCCACGTTAAGAATTTCCTCGGCGGCATGGCCTTTTCGGACCACGGGATGAATTCCGGTTATTCCTTTTTTATCAAGATGGCCGCAATAGTAATCAATGACTTTTTTTGCCTTTTCATTTCGCATATCCTGATATTCGGTGCCCTCGAGTGAATCCTTGAGGGTTTCCCACTCGCTGTCGCTGATGATCAGGTTATCCATAATCGATCCGCCGGAAATGATTTTCTGCACATAGAGCAAAACAATCTCTCTGGGCATGCAGGTACAGAAAATTTCAGACATTTTATCTATAGTTTTAATAGAACTTTTGGTGTCATCCACCGCAAGCAGGATTTTTTTCATAGCGGATCTCCGATTACTCTACTCTGCAAATAAAATATGCGACAGACGGTCTGATTACTCGTCTTCACCAAGGGACTGATAGAATTCATTCATTTCATCGCTGATGCCCTCTATCTTTTCACCACCGCCGCCGCCGTAACCGGCCGCTTCAACCGCGTCGAAATAACCCGGCTCCGTACCGGTCTTGGCTGAGATAGTATAGCCGCCATAAAAACAAAAAAGAGCAACCACAACAATCACTATGGTTTTAGGATCGAATTTCATGGTGCTACTCCTTATTGCTCAGTGTCCTTGTATAGATCTTCATATTGCTTCAAAAGTTCGGCGTCACCACCGGCACCGTCATCGACGGCAGCGGTATCATTGTCACCAAAGCCGACTTCCAGAAACGGCGGCAGGCTGTAGCCGATTAAAAAGGTGCTGAAGCCGATGACAATCGTAATAATAATAAAAAGGTGCTTTTTCACAGGTATCCACCCCTTGATAAGACCATCCTCCCCTGCTGTTCAACCGGGAAGGACGGCGTTAATTATAGACGTCTTACATCGCCTTTTTAATTTTAAAGGTGAACTTTCCGCCGTCGGCAATCTTTTCCAGAATTTCATTGCCGTTTGAATCGCACATGGCGGAAACCGATTCCGACGAGGAAGGATTGTCGAATGTTACTTCAAGCACATCACCGCCGTGAATTTTTTCCAGCGCTTTTTTTGTATAAATCTGCGGATGCGGACACACATATCCGGTTACATCGAGCGCATAAACACCATCTTCTTTTTTTGCAAATGTCATAGCCATAATTCGTTCCTCCGAGGTCTAGATTACAGGTCAAAATCAAATCCGGCCATTTCCTTGGCCATCTTTCGTTCCGTGTACCAGTTAAAAATCTTTACACCGACATAGGCTCCGCCGATCATGCCCAGTCCAAAAAGCCAGCCGGACATATCGCCGTTGGCGGTACGGACAAAAAAAGCGCCGACATTACATCCCAGAGCCAGCCGGGAACCGATTCCCATGAAAAAACCTCCGAGAATCGCCCAGAAGGCAAGTTCTCGGGTCGGCGCTTTAAACTTGAACTCGCCATGCAGCAGCGCCATGACTGCAGCCCCGCCGATAAGGGCCACACTCATCCAGTCGGCCGGATTAATGGCCGGGCTTGGAATACCGTTGACCCAGCCGAAATAGATATTGTCCATATTGTTCATGCCGAGTTTATGCAGAGTCCACCCTACCCATTGAGCCTCCTGGGTGGTGACGTACCAGTAGCCTGGATCAAACACTGTCCCGTTGGCGGAAATGCCGTAATCATGACCGAGACGGGTAAGAAGAGTTCCGGCATTTTTTACACCGAACTTCATCCGCAGCCCTTCGATTACAAACATCTGCAGGCCACAGGCTATACCCAGTAAAAGACCGGCAATAGACGTTCTCTTCGAGGCCATGATCATGCCCCAGAAACCGGCTAGATGGTCTTTAAGGGTGACGGTTCTGTTGTCTTCGGCCCGGAGTTTTTTGACATAGTTTTTCCTGACCCAGAAGATATAGACAATGGTGAGAATGAACAGGGCGGGTAGCAGGACCCCGACAAAGGTATTGCCGAGCAGGGCGCCGATGAGCGTATCGTCTCTCATTCCCATTGACTGGGCATAGGTTTTTACCGGCTGGTTCCAGACGTAGCCTGCCAGATATTGATCAACCCAGCCGTCACCAACGTTAATAACGTCGGGCAATCCCTTCTGCAGGGCGGATTCATGCCAGGCCGCAGGTACGAACTTGTTTAAGATACCGCCCCAGTCGACAAAGAGTGACTGGGTCACGCTGATGGAGAGGATGACGAGCAGGGAGACCCCGTTGCCCTCGCCGGTTTTATACAGTGAGCCGGATGCACAGCCGCCGGCAAAAACCATACCGACACCAAAAAACAACCCGGCAATGGCGGAATGAATGCTGACCGGCGCGGCATGAAAGGTACTCCAGCCGGTAGCGGCGACCAGGGCCGAGGTGATGGCAAAGAGGAAAGTGGCAATCATAATCCCGACAACCATCCTCGGGACGCCGACCGCGAAAAGATCTCTGAAGGCGGAGGCGAAACAGAACCGGCCGTACTGCAGGCACATTCCGTAGATAAAACCAAACCAGAGATAGGCGGAAAGATAGATATAATACTCATGAATGGCGAGCGTGACCACGCTGACCAGGGCAAAAAAGCCGACAATGATATATGCCCAGATAACATTTCTTCGCGGAATTATTATTTCCATTCAATTCTCCCCTGATTTCCTCAATTGCTCTCGTATTCACCGTCCAGACCAGCATGGCTGGACCAGGTAAACGGAGCAAAGCGTAGACTCCGAATTCTCAGGTCACAGCCGCAACGATGACACCGCTTCGCTGTTATGAAAATAGCCTGCGAAGAAATGCCGTTTCAGGCTATTTTCTCACATAAAGATGCCCCTAGCTGTAAACCGGAAAAGCAATGATCATGCCATTGCTCCGGATTTAGATCCGCGACAGGGTCGCCCTATTCCAAAAGACCGCCCCCGGGCCGATCAGGATGAGCAGGCAGGTCTCCTACAATCTTTACGGCAGGGCGTTTTCTCAGACGATCGGACTGCAAGTGTCCCGTTTGGGACAGCCGGATTTCTTCTGTGGCCGGATGCGCCCAACCCCTGATGCATCTTTACCCGTAAAGAATGTAGAAAATGAGCCGGAGAGCCCGGACGGAATCAATAATAGATGGAAACAAAAGTGGTATAGCGGAACACCCCTGACCTGCGGGTGAAATGTTTAACCCGACCAGGTGGAACGGATCCGCGGATTTGCATGTATGCCGAATCATCGACAGGGCTGCCGGAAATAATGACCAGCGGAGAAGGTCGGCTGTCGACCTGATAAAAGGCGGGTTTGTTCAGCTTCCAGGTTGCAAGCATGGAGGACAGAGGGGATATCTCCTCTGACTTTTCGACAGCCCAGTCCTGCCGGGAAACTATTGTTTTACTGGTGAACAGATCAAGCTGCGGAACAGCTATAACCGTGCTGCCCTCGGATTTCTGCTGGGGCAGTGCATAGACTTCAACGGTCTCAACATCCAGCTGGTCTAAAAAAGTACCGGCCGTTTGTATATTCATCATAGAGGTTGATTTAAAAAACGGCAGATAACCGGCAAAGAGCACCACAAGAGACGACAAGACTATAATGGCGGCGGCATAGCGTTTGACCCAGGCGTCTTTGAGACCGCCAAGACCGTAGGCCGCCATCAGAGCCAGAAAGGGGAAGAGTGGCAGCATATATCGAATACGCCCAATCTGCAGCAGAACAACCAGCAGAATAAACAACAGGGGAAAGAAAAAACGACGGTCCCCGGCCTGATAAGCCCTGAAGCAGCCGTACAGGGCAAACAGGGAGATAAAAGGATGGATCTGGAAAAAAAAAGTTGAGGCAAATCCCTCATGCCAGAGTTTTAACGCCGGGCGCTGATAGGTAAAGAGCGTTTCAACCTGGTCTGCAAAAACAGCATATTTACCCGCCAGGATGACAACAACCGGTAAGGCGGCCGCCGGGATGATGGCTAGAGTGCGTTGAACAAACTTTTCAGCCTCCGGCGTGGTTTGGAGGTAGACAAAGCCGCAGAGCGGCAATATGGCCAGCATGGGCCAGGTTGAATACTTGACCAAAAGAGCTAAACCAAGGGTCAGCGAAGCAAGTACAATCCAAAAGAATCCGCCGCGCCGAAGTGCCTCGACAAAACAATAGACCGCCAGCACTAAAAAAAACATAGTCTGGACATCGACCAGCATCAGTGGAACCTGGGTCAACAGGTACGGCATGCCCAGCAGAAGAAAACCGGCGTAAAAGCCGGTTTCCCGATTCCAGAGCACTGTTCCAATCCTGAAGGTCAATAACACCGTCAGCACAAAGAGCATGGTATTGAAGAACTGAACTACGGTTCTCGACTCACCAAAAATCTTAAAGAGCAGCCCATAGAAAAACGGCACCAGGGGCATGTCGGTCCATATGGTAATCGCGTGCCCCCATTCCCGGATAAAATACAAAAGACCGTATTGGGAGAAAGCTTTGGCCTGGAGAAAATATCGGCCCGAGTCCAGCAAGAGTTCCGGCTCGCTCCAGAGCGGGAGTACTGCCATAATTGATGAAAAAATGAGGACCGGAACCGGAAAGGTTTCAAAGGGGAGGCGCCGGGAGATCAGAAAGGAAAAAAAAAGAGCTGCACTGAGAAACAGCAGGGTTTTTTGAATGCCGACCGGGGCAAATACCCACTGCCAGCTGCTCAGGGTGTTGTTGTCGTAAACGCGGAAAACATAAAGCAGAGAAAAACTAAACAGAGCGAAAAACGAGAGAAGCAGGAACCATTCAAGTTGTTCCAGCCGGTTAGCAGAGCTACTGTTCATCGGGCAACAGGTTTCCGCAGGCCCAAAGAGGTCAAGCCCCTCTTCTTTCGGGCGGATTCAGGCAATAGGCCTGTCCGCCCCATCCCCGCACCTATAAAACCAGCACCTTGTCGACATCATGGTTCATCGCGGCATTACTGTACTGGCTGCTGCTCTCGACAGCGTCGGAAAGCCCGCCGGTGTTGACCGACAGCTCTACGGCACTGTGCTCGCAATAACTCATCGATACGCCCTCAAGCCCGGCAAGAGCAACATAGTCCGCTTCTTCAAGAAGCCGGGTCCCCTCATCCATGGCAAAAAGGGTTACCTGATTGCCCCTGGCAGCCGCAACTCTGACGATCCCCGTAATTGACTCCAAATGGTTCTTTGAATTGACAAGAATACCAAGTTTCATTCTTTTGTCTCCATTGTGTAGTTCACGTTGCAGGCCCCTGTGCAGACATGCAACCCTCGGCTGTCCCTGGAAAAATTACCGGTCCACGTCGCGGGTCACAACAAAAGCACCCCGGATATCCCCCACACTGTAACCGTGGGCCTTGTCGTCGGGATAGAGTGTATTGAGCTCGGCCTGAACTGCGGGCTTTATCTTGGTGCCGTGACATTTCATGCAGATCCGCCCGGCTGGTATGGCTTTCATGAAACGAAACTGCTTTCCCGTATCAGTTGCAACAAAATCGGCATAGGTAAGATCAATTGCAGGCTCGCCTTTTTTCGCGCGAAGTTCAAACTCCTTGAGCACGGCCCGCTGCCACTGGTTGGCCGCGTTATCGGGGTTCCGGTTTTTCAGGCTGACCCGTTTCATGGTAAAATGCTGTTTTGCAGATACCTCGGCCGCGATTTCTCCCGCCCTGGTATTACAGACTTCAATGGCATTTGTCGGCCCGCCCGCCTGCATGGCTTTTACCAGTTCACCCTGCAACCGGCCTGTAAAAACCTTGATCGCATACATTGCCCGTTTGACTTCAGCATCAAGAGCAGGCGAAGACGCACTCGCCGGGGAGACGACAACTATTTTGTTTTCAGATCCGGCTCCACTGCCTGCCGCCGCCCCTGAACACACCAGGGCGACCAGAACCATCGTAATACTTAAAATCCGTCTCATAGTTGCCTCTCCTTAAATCGAGCCCGCACAGTTCCGTGCGGTTTTACTTGGGAACACTGCTTACCAGGTTATGACTTTGTCGCAGCTTTCAATATAGTCGACTACTACTTCATAATCCTGTTTTTCCCTGAGATCAACAACAATGGTTTCCGCGTCTTTGTCGCTTTCCGTCATAATTGCATGTATGACAGGATCCGGTTCCTGTTTAAGGATAAATAGATTTTTCACGGTTTGTCTCCTGTTTCCGGTAGAAAATACAACAAAAATACAACAGGCCTTTAATAGGCCAGCACATGATCATAGTGTAACAGCCTGCCGGCAATCTCTTTGATGGTTAAATATTCCATGCTCGTGTTTCCGGCAACGTTTGAATACGCTTTCATATCCATATCATGGAGGGTTTCCACATTCAGATTATTCTGGTCCGTATCCTCAATCACCTTATCCAGTACATAGACGTCAATGACGTCGTCCATAAGTATCAGGCCGATGGCCATCCGTAACGCCTCTCCCTGCCGGTCCCTTACCACAACTGCTATTTTTTTTGACATCACGGACTCCGTTTCTTGAATTTAGGGCTTGGATCATCTGCTGATTATTCCCTCTTTGCCCGGTTGTAGGTTGTTAATACATCTAAGGCGGGCAAGCCCTCAGGTTTTTAGGCTGTAGGGTGTTAGCAACCACCTGTCTATAAATGATTTTTTTTCGAGATCAGGTAAGCATAGACTCCGAGTACGGTACTAAAATTTATCCTATTTTCATCCCAAAAAAGGCACCACGCACGGGGTTAGTGAGATAGCCCCTCTATGCGGGCCGGAGTGACCCGTAAAGAAGTAAGCGAGGCACGAGACTCCGTGTGCCGTCTGTGATGACTTACGAAAAAAGTCATGCCCGACACGCTCCGAGGAAGAGCATGCCGGGCATAACGGTGTGCCGGGAAAGTATTTCCTTTCCAGCCGGAGGAGGAGGTGGAAGCGGAGCGGCACACTACTCTTTGATGATTGTATGATAAACAAATCCGTTTTTTTCCCTGACGTCGACTATCCTGTACGATGCATCCTCAAATTCACTTGGAATATTTTCCATTAATCTCTTCTCCAGACTGACAATCTCCAGCAGATCTCCAGGCCGGACTTTTTCCAGTGTTTTAGTGATGAGAAACGTAGACTGAGGTGGCTGTAATCCGCTTATATTTAAAACTTTATCTATTTTTCCAGACATAGCTTTTCCCTGCTCTCAACCAGCATATCCCTGCCGAAGACATCAGCGCCACGGTGAAATGACGTATCCTTGTGGCCTGTCGGTATCGCTCGTCCCGGATCTTGTACTCAACGTGATGATGCAATGTAAGTGCCAGTCATGGATGAGAGCCGGAAGAAGGGCAATACAGATGACCGATGCCGGGAAAACAACCGCTGCCCGGTACGACTGCTGATGAACTTTTGTTTACTGCTGCATGGCTTTCCGGCGTTATCCGTAAAATAACCCGGCCTCAAATACCCGGAGTGCCGCCTGAAAAATATGTGATGGATCGCGGCTTTTTTATGGTATAATTGTCCCAAAAGGCACACTTTGCTCGCGGATGATGTCCCGACAGAGCCTAACATGTTCGATGATGAACGAAAAAACCGTATCCCGGCTCAAGATCTCATGGCTTTTTCCCGGCAAAACCTCTGTTTTTTGTTCTTCCTGCAGACACCGGATCGCCGATTCGTTGTCCATGGGACAACACAATGATGGAATGTCCAAATGGCATACTATATGCAAAAACTACCGCAAGATATAAATCCACTCAAGTAGGCTGTATTGCAAATTGATACGTCTTTTTTTATCAAATACCATTGCTGGGAAGAACTTCTCATTGCAATGGTCTGCATTTCCATTGCCGGACGACTCTTTCAGCTGCCCTCTGAACAGAGTAACAGTGTAACTCTTGAAAAAAACAGCCGGATATTTTTAGTCCGTTCCGGATACCTTCTCCTGGCCCTGAGCAGCGGAATGCATGCCTTTATTCATGTCCGCAGCCTCAACCTCAATCTCCTGTACCTGACCCTGCTGGGCTACTGTTTTGCCCTGCTCACCTTTATCATTGCCATCTCCTCGGCCAGGCCGCAGACCAAACGTTTTTTTCCTTTTCTGTCCCTGCTGCTCCTCCTCCTGCTGATTCCAGGCGTTTATGAAAACCTGCCGGATTTTCGCAAATTCAGACCCCTGGTCTGGATAAGCATCGCCTTTCTGGCCGGCCATGTCTGCGTCCTGCACACGGCTGCATTTTACCGGGTGAACAGCAAGAGGGTCTTACTCTCCGCTGCCGGTTTTCTCCTGATCTGCCTCTCGGGTATTTTTCTTTTCTTTCCTGCGCCCATGGGTTCCTCAATGTGGCTGTACGGCCATTTTTTCCGGCCGTTCGGCTTTGTCCTGCTGTGGTTTGCCGTTAATTACCAGACGGTTGCCGACATGGGTGGCTCCATTCTCTATCGGGCCCTAACCGCCTTCAGCCTGTTGACGGCTCTGCCGACCATTATCTTCGGGACTGCGGTTTTTTATGTCAACATCAACGTCATTGATATTGCAGGAAAAAGAATGCTGATTTTCCTGGTTATGCTCGGAACATTTACCTCGGTCCTGATTTTCGGATTTGGTTTGATTGTCAGGCTTATTCAGCCGATTCTGGGCCTGAAAGAGTCTGTAGACCGGCTGGTCGATGAAGGGCTGAATAAGAGAATACAGGTAACGAGTAATGATGAAATCGGCGAACTGTCCAATGCCTTTAATGAGATGGTGGTCAAGCTTTCCGGAGCGGTCAAGGAGAAAGAACGACTCTATCGTCTTGCCGCAACCGGTGAGCTTGCCGCAACCCTGGCCCATGAGATAAAAAATCCACTCAATGCCATCAGCGGCGCCGCCGTCTATATCGACAAAAATCACGATGGGATTCTCATCAAAGAATTCATCAAGATAATCACCGACGAGGTGTCCAGGATTGATAAACTCACCGGCACCTTACTCGGCTTTGCCAAGCCCATATATCCGCAAATCGAGCCAAATGATATCACCGCGCTGATCCACGAAACCGTTCTTCTGCTCGACAAAGAGGCCCAGGAACAGGACATCGTACTGGAGGAACAACTGCCCGATGATCTGCCTAGAGTACTATGCGATTTCAACCAGATCAAACAGGTGTTGATCAATTTGATCATCAACGGCTTTGATGCCATTGATTCCAGCGGCACAATTACCATTACGGCCAAACAGTCCGTTGATAAAACGGAGGTGCTGGTCAGTGATAACGGATGCGGCATCGCTCCGGAAAATATGAAAAATATTTTTAATCCGTTTTTTACCACCAAGACACGCGGTACCGGGCTTGGTCTGGCTATTTCGCAGAAAATTGCCCGTGGGCAAAATGGAGATCTGCACGTGGAGAGTACCCTCGGAGAGGGAACAAAATTTACCCTTACCTTACCGCACTGC
>CAZPXI010000055.1:0-11919 GCA_964590715.1 uncultured Desulfobulbus sp. | reverse complement strand
CTTACCCCACCGTCCCAACTCTTTAATCAATCGATCAGGGTCTCTGGTATTTGAAAGCATTAACTCCTTAAAATGTTCATAATATTTGATTAGAATAAAATCAAACTTGAAGCCGATACCATCTGGATTGGAATGTATTACACAGCACGTAAACTCTACCTTGCCAAGCAATACCAAACTGAAATAATCGCCATTTAATACTTGTGGTACACCATCAAGCTCGATAAAAGCCCCACCAAAACTTATATTCCGGGTTACTCCATTTAAAACCAACCCGCCATCGTGCATGAGCTTTGCTTTGAGACTTAAAGCTAATCGTTTATGTTTTCGGCGTTCTTTTCTCATCAGCACAAAATCTGTTTATTTTAAAAAAGAGTAACAGCTCACCGGAAGATACGCAAGATACCCGAGGTACCTGTAAGAATCCAGCCGCGCCAACGGACTGCAGCTGAACGCTTACCGCCTTTTTTTATAGGGTCGATGCCTCTTCTGCCCCGAGGTCTTTTTGGGCGGTCGCCCCTTGGGCGGGGTGGCGAGCAGAGATTCATCCGGCTGCAGGCAGGGCAGCGACTGCCCTATATACTCCTCGATCTCGGGCAGGTAAAAGGCGCCCTCCTCATCGGCAAAGCTGATCGAAATCCCGGAGTGTCCGGCCCTCCCCGTCCTGCCGATACGATGAATATAATCTTCCGGCTCATAGGGCAGGGTATAGTTGAACACATGACTGATGCCGTCAATGTGAATCCCGCGCCCGGCCACATCGGTAGCGATCAGCACGTCAACTACCCCTTCCCGGAAACGCTCCAGACGAGCCATCCGTTTCTGCTGGGGCACATCACCGGTGAGCAGGGTGCAGTTGATGTCGTTTCTGCGTAAGCGATCATAAAGCCGCCTGGCCTCGCTTTTCATGTTGGTGAACACAATAATCCGCTCATGCTTCCCTTTGGTAATGGTGTTGTAGAGCACATTATACTTTTCAGCGCTGGTGGTCATATAGACAATCTGCTCAACCGTTTCCACCGCCATCTGCTCTGTTTCGGTTTCCAGAGAGACCGGCTTCACACACCACTGGGCGGCAAGATGTTTAACCTCCGGGGTTATGGTGGCTGAAAACAGCAGGGTCTGCCGTTTTTCCTTGTCCGGGGTCTGGTGGATAATCCTCCGGACATCAGGGATAAACCCCATGTCAAGCATCCGGTCGGCCTCGTCAATAATCATGGTCTGCACCTGATGAAGACGCACCACTCGTTTAGAAACATAATCCAGCAGACGGCCCGGAGTGGCGACCACCACGTCAACCCTGCCCTGTTCAAGCTTGCGCATCTGCTGCTGGTAATCGGTTCCGCCGTAAACGGCAACAATCCGCAGCGGAGTATATTTTGCCAGCTGATTGCCGTCTTTTGCAATCTGCATGACCAGCTCTCTGGTCGGGGCAATGATCAGGGCCCGCGGCGTACCCGGCTTGGCGGCAGTATTCTGCGCCCGCAGCAGGCGGGAGAAGAGAGCGATAAGAAATACCGCACTCTTGCCGGTGCCGGTACTGGCCTTGGCCACCAGATCCTTACCGGCCAGTGCATCGGGCAGTGCCTTGGCCTGGATGGGGGTGCAGTATTCAAATTCAAGATCGGAAATGGCCCGCATCAGGGACAGGGGCAGATCAAAGTCATGAAACCTGGACTTGCCGGGAACCTCATCGATCTGAAACGACGAAAGATTCCATTTGGGCTTCTTGTTCGGCTTTCGGGGACGGCGGTACTTTTCAGGCCGTGGTTGTGTTTCATCGCTGGAGATCGGAGCTTCAGGGCTTTGGACGACTTTCTCTGCAGGCTCAGCTGCAACTGGTTCGATCTTGACCGAATCGGTCAAGTCAACCACAGCGGGCTCGGCAACATTTCCGTTACCTGACAAAAACCTGGCAAATTTTTCCCGGGAACGGAGCAGATGTTTGAACCGTCGACTTGTTTTTCTCAATGGTTGTTTCTTCATGGTCTTTATTCGTTTTTCCCCGGCCGGATCTTTCCGCCACCTGGAATATTTGCATTGACCAGCAGTTTTTGTCCAACCTGCAGGGCTCCCGGAGTGGGCAACTGGTCACGGTTAAGTTCGTATAACGTACTCCATTTGGAGCTTGCACCATACAGCTTCCGGGCAATACTGCCCAGGGAATCACCGGATTGTACGGTATAGGTGCCGTCATTATTGAGTTGAGCAGCTCTATTTTCGGGCGTCGCCGACTCTGCAGGCGGCACCCGGAGCTGCATGCCTACCAGGAGAACATAGGGTGGTTTGCCCAGCTTTTCCTGATTGGCCGCAACAAGTTGTGACCATTTATAGCGATTACCATACACCATGGCAGCAATGGTTTCGAGGGTATCTCCCGCCTGAACAGTATACATCTTTTCGGTTTTGGCTGGAACGGCCGGGTCGGAGGTCTCCGTTTCGTCGGGATCAACAATCGAGTCAGGCTGTATTTTCTCCTGGAAATCATTCTCAACCCCTGAACGTTCCTCCTCTTCCATGGGGACAATGGAGTCCTCTTTACGGCTCAAGGTACCCAAAATTTCAGGAACTTCATTGGGCTCAGAGGAACTGATCTCCTGCTCCCGGACGGCCTCGTCAGCCGTTACCTGCCCGTCATCTCCAGACGATACTGATTCCGGCAGAGGTTCATGTACAGGCACAGCAGCAATTTTTCCCTCTCCCTCTGTTGAGGCGACATCCGCTACAGGTATGGATACGCTGGAATCCGGAATCAGCCCGGAAGCGGTTTCTTCTTGTGCTGCTGAGTGCGGTTGCTGATTGTCAGACGTATCTTCCGCCGGAGACGGCGGCAAGGCAACATCCACTTCAGCAGTTTCGATCTCAGGTTCGGCAGCGGCAGGTTCCGGGGTCAGGCGGATTTCAGGCCGATTTTCCGGGCCTTCATCCCGAACAACATCGGACTCCGTCGGAACAGCTGTACGGACAACGACAGGTTCACTCCGGGGGCTAAAGAAGATCCAAAAGGAAACAGTCCCCAGGGCCGCAAATAGTGAAAAAATAAGGAGCAGGATACTCTTCCTGTGCTGAAAAAAAGACGATCCTGAAACAGGAAAATCGGATGTTTCAGGCCGGATGACGGGAGACGAAGACTCCGGCCCGGGCACTTCCGGTTCCTCCTGAGGTTCGACCGGCTTAAGCAGCCCGAGCTTGATGGCAACCTCGACCCGCTGCTGCGCCTCGGTCAGAGCAGGATAATCAACAACCATGCCCAAGAGGTCGGCATAGACATTTTTCGCCTGCTCAAGCTCTCCAGCCTGTTCCAGCTTCTCACCTTGAGCAAACGTCTTTTCCGCCCGGGCTATACGGGTTTCCAGCTGTTTGCGCAGTTTCTCGCCGACAGCCGGATCAATATCCGCAGTAAATTTTTGAAAGAGAAACCGAGCTTCAAAAAGACGATTTTCGTCAATTCTGTTGCCCACGAGTTCGGCCGGGGACAGAGGAACACGGGAACTGTGGGAATCGGCCATAGGGATTCTCAGAACAATGACTTGAGTATCACGTACACAACCAGCCCCACACCTATGGAGCTATACATGAGCAGTCAGGGCATACATTCGCTGCCGAACTTTTTCAAGATCACGACAAAAGAACCGATCCCTGCCGCCAGAGCAATACCAATTAAAGCAAGGTCACTCATTGCACCTCCTAAGTTCTACAGACAATTCCAACACATGATGAGTCCAGCGGACGACAGAGATATCATCCCCTGTACTTAATCCCGGGTCTTTTCCGCAGGCGAATGGCCTTGGGCGTAATTTCCACCAACTCATCGTCGTCGATATATGATATGCAATCTTCAAGGCTCATGTCAACCGGCGGAGTAAGAACAACCGCCTCATCCGAGCCCGAGGCCCGCATGTTGGTCAGTTTCTTACCCTTGGCCGGGTTGACGATCAAATCGGCCGGACGGCAGTTCTCACCGATAACCTGCCCCTTGTACAGTTCTTCTCCGGCCCGGATGAACATTTTTCCGCGTTCCTGGAGGTTAAACAGGGCATAGGCCACGCTGGTACAGGTCTCTTTGACGATCATCGCTCCGTTGGAACGGCTGGCGATATCGCCGGCATACGGTCCCCACTCGGCAAAGACATAGTTCATAACACCCATGCCGCGGGTATCGGTCATGAACTCGGAACGATAGCCGAGCAGGCCGCGGGTCGGCACCTTAAACTTCATTCTGGACATCTGGTTTTCCACCTGCATATCTTCCAGAACGCCTTTCAGCTTGCCGAGTTTTTCAATCACAATCCCCTGATACTGCTCATCGACATCGACGGTAAGCTCTTCATAGGGCTCGACCTTGACCCCGTCTTGCTCGCGCATAAGTACATGGGGCCGGGTGACCTGAAATTCATACCCCTCCCGGCGCATCTTTTCTATCAGAATCGAGAGATGCAGTTCACCACGTCCTGAAACCTGAAACCCGACCGCTTCGGTGAGCGGTTCCACTCGCAGAGCCACATCGGCCAGGGTCTCCCGGCTGAGCCGTTCTTCCAGGTGACGGGAGGTCACATACTTGCCGTCCTGCCCGGCAAAGGGCGAATCATTGGGAATAAAATGCATGGAAATGGTCGGCGGATCAATCTCGATCAATGGCAGCGGACGGGGATCATCGGCATCGGTAAAGGTCACCCCGACCGTCACGTCATCCATTCCGGCCACGGCAACGATGTCACCGGTAGATGCATGTTCCACCGGTACCTGCTGATCACCTTCAAAGAGAAAAATTTTATTGATCCGAACCGGCTTAACGCTGCCGTCGCGTCGGCCAACAACGACGTTATCGTTAATATTAAGCCTACCGTTCACCAGCTTGCCGATACCAAGACGGCCAAGGTAGGGCGAATAATCGATGGTGTTGATCTGCAACTGCAGAGGGGCCTCGGGGTCACCGGCAGGCGGCGGCACATGGTTGACAATCATCTCGGAGATCAGCTCCATCCCCTCACCCGGAACCGGGGTATCGGTATGATCGGCCACCATGTAGCCTTCCTTGGCCGAGCCGTAGACCACTGGGAAATCCAGTGATTCATCGGGGGCATCAAGACGTCCCAGCAGATCGAAAATCTGATCAACCGCCCAGTCGCAGCGGGCGGCCGGTTTATCGATTTTATTGACCACAACCAGGATAGGCAGATTAGCGGCCAAGGCCTTCTTGACTACAAAAAACGTCTGCGGCATCGGCCCTTCCTGGGCATCTACCAGCAGGACAACACCGTCGGCCATCCGCAGGACACGCTCCACCTGACCGCCGAAATCGGCATGACCGGGGGTGTCGATAATATTGATGCGATAGTCCTTATAAAGGTAGGATCCATTTTTTGAAGCAATGGTAATGCCACGCTCCCGCTCCAGATCCATGGAGTCCATCAGTCGTTCCGCGACCTGCTGGTTGTCGCGAAACATGCCGCTCTGACGAAACATCTGGTCAACAAGGGTGGTCTTTCCATGGTCAACGTGGGCGATAATGGCCACGTTACGAATCTTTTCCTGCTTCATATCCTTCCTGAGCCCCATTTCACGGGGGCATTCTTAAAATTAGTCTTCTATCGGGTAAAAAAGGGCAGACTGTACAGAAAAAAGCACAAAAAGACAAGGAGATTAGTAGATTTCTGCCATTATTGCCCTGAACGGGTAAAAACCCATTCCTTTTCCGTTGAAAGATCCACACAATATGTATATCCACCGATGGAAAAATTTTTCAACATTTCCGGGTCGCTAAGACGATGGCGGATAACAAAATCCACCATCATTCCCCGAGCCCGCTTGGCATGAATGGCAATAATCCGGGGCACGTTGTTTTTTATTTCCTTGAACGAAATCTTCACCACCGGGCAATGCAGAGCATCCGGCTGCAGGGCCTTGAAATATTCATCCGAGGCTAGATTAATCAGCACCGGGTTTTTTCGATTTTCCAGAGTGTTGCGGAGTTTCCCGGTGATCAGATCGCCCCAGAAGGCATACAGGTTTTTACCCCGGTCGGTGGCAAGCCTGGTCGCCATTTCCAAGCGGTAGGGCTGCATCAGATCAAGCGGCCTGAGCACCCCGTAGAGCCCGGAAAGAATACGAAGATGCTCCTGGACAAAGAGAAAATCGTCCTCACTGTAGCCGTCAACGGCAATGGTACCGAACTGATCACCACGAAAGAGCAGCAGGGCCTGGCGGGCATTGTCCGGAGTAAAGGGAAGGCTGAACTGCTGATAGCGCTCAAAGGTCAAGGCCGCAAGCTTGGGGCTCATCTTCATCAATGCGGCCAGCTCTTTCTCGCTCAGGCCGGAGAGTTGCCGAACCAGCTGTTTGCTTTGCGCAAGCAATGCAGGCTGGGAATATTTTTCTACAGTTCGACCCTCCATCTGCTGGGTCTTTGAAGGTGAAATAATCAGAAGCATTTTTTTCTTCTTCAGCGGGTTGGGAAAAGCCGGACTCCGGCCGGTTGAAATCAGAACAACAGGGCTATTTTTTCTTTGGCCGCCCCGGTCGTTTCGGCCGCACATCCCGCCCGGTCATCTCTTCGACAATTTTAAAAAAAGACTCGGGACCAAATGGACGGCCGGTCCGGCTTTTCTCCTGAAGCTCGCGGGTCATAGCCGGATCAGAGGCGCTGCTCAAAAAACTTTTCCAATCGGAAATCTCAGATAACAGGGGCGACCGTACAACCAGCGGATCATAAGCCGCAACACCGGCATGGAACCGGGCACTGGACCAGGGATAGTCCCAGGGAGCCTCGACCATATCCGCCCGAACCGGGTTGCGCTCCACGTATCGCACAGCTGCTAAAAGATACTTTTCGCTTTCGATCGGGCAGGAGGAAAAACGCCCCTGGAACAGATAGCCCCGCACATCATTTCGAAAGTTAACCATCCGGGTATAGCGCCGATGCGCCTCCCCGACCGCCCGGGCCAGATTCTCTTCTTGCTCCGGGATTGCGACCAGATGAACATGATTGGTCATCAGACAATATGAGATAAACCGGACCCCGAACCGCTCGCCCTGCTGCCGGAGCAGGTGCAGATATTCCGCTCTGTCGTCTTCCTCGAAAAAGATATCCATCGACCGGACACCCCGCTGGACAACATGATGCGGGTAGCCGGGTACAACTATTCTCTTGATTCGTGCCATTATCACAAAATAGCTGAACCGGCCGCGATGTCAACAAAAAAGGTATTGTGTCCCCTGAATATTCTCTGAATATTCTAAGAAAAGGGGGACAGTCCTGTCTGTGTCCCCCTTTTTTTACCCGGGTGCTCTGCAGGCAGGTTCCGTTGTTACATCATACTGCCGTATCCGGAGAGTTGGCCGGCATAAACCAGGGCAAATCGGACTACCAGGCCTCCCAGGAGCACGAGAACCGCGCTGGCATTCATAAGGAATTTCCCGGACGGAGTCAGTTTGATCGAATGATCGCCGGTGACTTCCAGGAATTTCAACACAATCGCCAATGGTAGAAAGATCCACAGGGTAACGATGCTGAGGAAATAGGGAAAGAATTGATGGGATGTGTTGAAAAAGGGCATGATGGCGTTGCGATGCACGGCATCCGAGGTGTAATGGCCGTAAAAGAAGAGAAGCAGCACGAGAATCTCCATGAAAATCAGCCAGATGTCAACCTGGGTGAAGAACAGTTTGGCATTGTCCTTCCTGGCCATGATGATCATCATGGCAGTACCGGTACTCATACCGCTGACCAGAAATAACATCGGCAGAATTGCCGAGTTCCACAGGGGACGGGCAACAAAAGTGGACAGCAGGATGCCGGTGTAGATGGCCAGCAGGATGCCGCAGACAAAGTTTATCCGTGCCAGCAGCCGTAGATACGGCCGCATCGCATCGGCAAGCCTTGCAATCCATCCTTTTTTCATTCTCGCCGTCATCTCATCGGGAAGACATGCAAATGCATAAAGGATCATCGGCGGATAGATGAGAACAAGGAGCCATGATCCCCAGCTCATGGGGGAAAGAGGTTTAAAGGTCAGATAGAACCAATACATATGGGTTTTTACTTCCAGGTCTAAAAAAAGAAACAGCATGCCGACCGAAAGTAGAATAGGGGCGAGAAGCGGAATCCGCCAGCAGCAGGGTTCGTCCTTGGGCACCTCCTTGCCGGGACGAAGATTGGCCACTGCGCTCATGGTCATCAGGCCGCCGGTCAAACCGCCCAGGAAAAGGTATATTGCCACCCGCCAATCCCATATGTGCATGGTTGGAAAGGTGATGGCGTTTGCGCCGGTAATGGTCAACTCCATAATCCTTCCTCCTTACATCCTTTCAGGGAATTGATTGATATAATAAATATTTGGCCTGGTACCGGCTGCCGCCTTCAGGACCCGGTAGCTGTTATTGTGTAATTTCCGACTGACCTCGCTCTCCGGGTCGTTCAGGTCGCCGAACATACGGGATTTCCCGATGCAGGTCGCGACACATGCCGGCTGTTTCCCGACCCTGGTCCGCTGCTCGCAAAAAGAACACTTATCGGCGTAACCATGCTCCTCGTTTATATAGCGGGCATTATAGGGACAGGCGGCGAGACAGGCCTTGCACCCGACACACTTGCTGCGGTCAATTTGAACCGTGCCGTCCGGCGCATGATGGGAGGCGCCGGTGGGACAGACGTTCACGCAGGGGGCGTCGTCACAGTGGTTACAGAGCTCCGGCCGAAATTCACTTTTCAGATTCGGAAATTCACCGGTCACCAGTTCGAGAACCCTGGTCCGATAGTTTTCCGGCGGAACACTGTTTTCAAGCGTACAGGCAACCACACATGCCATACAGCCAACACACCGTGCCTGGTCAATGACCATCGCATATTTGGGCATATCAGGCCTCCTTTAAAATTTTAACAAAATTAACCCGCATGCCGGTTGTCCCGCAGATCGGATCGACCTTGCATCTGGTTATGAGCTGCTGATCATCGGCGCCACGGTTATAGGCCCGGGTCATGGCCGGTGAATGCTGGCCGAATCCATGGATCATGAACACACAGTCCCGACGAATCCTTTCCGTGACCCGGACCTTGACCGGATCACAGATAACCAGGTCCTGGTTTTGAAGCCGGACTTTTTCGCCGTTTTTTATCCCCAGGTGCTCGGCTTCCTGCCTGTTGAGCCAGACTTCGTTTTCCTTCTTCAGCTCCCACAACCACAAATCGTTGACAGTCCGGGTAAAGGTATGAACCGGGCTGCGGCCATAGAGAAGGCGGTATTCCCCCTTTTTTGGCTGCTCAATCGGTTTGTAGTGGGGGATAACGTCGAAATCTTCATCGTCAAGTTCGGAACTGACAAGCTCGATTTTCTTCGACTGCGTGTCGAAAACCGGCTGGTTGGTCTTGGTTATATAGGGAACGGCGCTGCCGGGGAGCGGGATGTAGCCTGTATCGGCGAGTTTGTCGTAGTCGATCCCCCATGCCCCGGCCTGACGCCTCATACGACCTTCCCATGTATCCTTGACCGCATATTGACCAAGTCCCAGTTTCTTGCATAATTCACTGCCGATCCACCATCCCGGTCGTGACTGGTACAGAGGTTCAACCGCCGGTTGCCGGAGGGCAATGCCGGCCTCACGGGTGGTTATGGTAAACAGGCCGTCATGACGTTCCAGGTATGTGCACTCAGGTAAAATGACATCGGCATGCATAACCGTGTCGGTGGGCATGATGTCAACGGCTACCAGGAGATCGAGATTGTCAATGGCCTTGCGGGTCAATGCCTGCTGAGGCATGGTCTTGATCAGATTGGTCCCCGTAACGATCCAGGCCTTGATCGGATATGGCTTGCCGGTAATTGTGGCCTTGCGCAGCTCCTGGGTCAGCCCCTCACCACCGGCAAAGGGATACTCTCCAAAGACTACCGCGTCTTCGTTCGCCTCCGGATGCTTCGGGTTTTCACTGAAGGAGGGAAGGTCAACCTTGGGTGGCAGCCAGAGGCCACCGGGACGTCCCCAGGTCCCAAGGAGGGCGTTGATGATCGCCATCGCCCTTCCCCGCTGGGTGTCATTACCGTGCCAGGAAAAGTGCCGGCCCGGGTGCAGAAGAACATTAGGGGCATAGCGGCCGACCTCACGTACCGACTCGACGATCTGATGCATGGGAAGATTGGTTTCCCGGGCGGCCCAGGACGGTGTATACTGCTTGACCTCTTTCTTCAACCTTTCAAAACCGGTAGTGTACCTCTCCACATATTCCTTGTCATACCATCCTTCGCTGATGATTATGTTGATCCAGGTCAGGAGCAGAGCCAGATCGGTTCCGGGTTTAATCGGTAACCACATGGAAGCCTTGGAGGCAGCGGTTGAATAACGAGGGTCAACAACTATTATCTTCGCCCCGCGGCCGACGGCCTCAGCGAATTCCTGGGTCTGGGAATTGTGCATGTTCTCGCCAAGGTGGGTGCCGAAGAGAACGATCACCCGGCTGTTGGCAAGATCAACCCGCTCACAGGTTGAGTTGGGTTTCCGGCCAAAGGTCAACTCCCAGGCAACATCTCTGGCGCCAAGACATTGGGAGAAGGAAGGATAGGTGACATTGGCCGACCCCATGCCCCGGACCACGTTATTGAAGTAGGTTCCGGAGGATCCGTGTGCATACAGGGCCACGGCCTCGGGGCCATGGTTGGCAGAAATTTCCTTAAGCTTCTTTGCTACGTATCCCAGGGCCTCATCCCAGCTTGCCTGTTTATAACGGTTTTCACCCCTGGGACCGGACCCCCTGGGGCCGGTACGAATCATCGGCACCTTGAGGCGATCCTTGTCATAAAGCAGGCCGATACCGGCCTGGCCCCGGGCACACAAGCGCCCACGGCTTTGCGGATGCCACGGGTTACCCTCCAGCTTCACCACCTTGCCGTCAACCACTTTTGCAAAAACGCCACACTTCCAGAAGCACATCTCGCAGGTGGTAGGTACGTACCGTACATTGCCTCCTTCGGCATTCTCCCTGGCCCGGGCCGAACGAAACGGGGGATCCGCAAGCAGCGTACCTCCGGCCGACACGGCGGCGTATTTTAAAAATTTTCTCCTTGAGAAAACCATAACTCCTCCTTATTGAAATAAACCTTCACGCTCACAAGAGCTCACCAAACAATGAAAACAGAAGAATCAGGGAAAAAAACAGTACTCCGCCCCATACGGCCGGTTCCTGATTCATTTTTAAAAGGCCGACAAGGATATTCACAAAACCGCCTGCCGAATCTTGACGACGGTTTCCGGTTGTTGGATAGTTCTTTTTTTGCAACACCGAGGGTGTCAGTGGATAAGCCGACCTGCAGGTGAATTCATCTTGTCCCTTTATCGAAGTTTTTTTTGGTATGGGACAACTCTCTATTGACCCGTTTGGTGGTAAAAAGACTTGGCGGAAAAAAATATGTCGGCTTTTTCATCCAGGTAGGAAGGTCGAACATCGGATATTACAATTAATCTGCCAAAAACAGCTGTCCTTTTATCGCACTTGCGACCTGGTGTCAAGTACCACAAAGTCGTATTTAGCTGGAATTACTTGTTTTTTCAGCACAACCCATTCGTCCGGCACAAGGAGACAGCTTCGTGGTTATTTGTTACTCATCTGTAAATTTCAAAGGGTTTGAACAGGAATTTCGCGGACAATCTATCTGTTTCTCAGCTTCCGGAGGCACTCCAAAAAAGAGAAGATGTTCAGGGGCTGCGCCTACTCCGGCTCACTGTCGAAGACGACAAAAAAACGATATTATGTCCCCGTAATATACTGCGGTCGTCTTCCTCGAAAAAAATATCCATCGAGCGGACACCACGCTGAACAACGTGATGCGGGTAGCCGGGAACAACTATTCTTTTAATTCGTGCCATTTGGGGGAAAATACCTGAACCAGTCGCAAAGTCAACAAAATCAGTATTATGTCCCCGGGATTATCC